>CAMDVY010000398.1 GCA_945878745.1 Klebsiella pneumoniae
AACAGGAAGGGTACTTCTAAATGAGCGAAGTAACACAACTCACGGACGTTGAGCGACGAGTCGAAGACTACATCGAAGAGCAGGCGCAGCTTGATCTGCTGCGCTTCATTACCTGCGGCAGTGTTGATGATGGCAAGAGCACTCTCATCGGTCGCATGCTTTATGAAGCACAGATGATCTTTGAAGATCAGGTTGCCACGTTAAAGAACGATTCAAAAAAGCAAGGCACTCAGGGCGGTGACATAGACTTTGCGTTGCTCGTCGACGGCCTCGCAGCGGAGCGTGAACAGGGCATCACCATCGATGTGGCGTATCGTTTCTTTAATACCGAACGTCGCAAGTTCATCGTTGCCGATACACCCGGCCACGAGCAGTACACGCGCAATATGGTCACTGGCGCGTCGACCGCTGATATCGCCGTCATACTGGTGGACGCCACGCAAGGCATACTCGTCCAGACTCGGCGGCATTCGTTCATAACCTCGATGCTGGGTATCAAGCACGTTGTGCTTGCCGTGAACAAAATGGACCTTGCGAAATTCAAACGTGGCGTATTCGACGATATCGTCGAAGACTACATGAAATTTTCTGAAAAGCTGCAGTTTGAGACGGTTACCGCCATCCCAATGTCGGCTTTGAAGGGTGATAACGTCATAGCGCGCTCTACGCACATGCCTTGGTACAAAGGACCAACGCTCATGGGATTCCTGGAAACGGTTGAAGTGCGTAAACAGCAGATCGAGCATCCGTTTCGTTTTCCAGTGCAGTGGGTCAGTCGACCGAACGCGGATTTCCGTGGATATGCAGGCAGTGTTGTCGCTGGCTCTATCAAGATCGGCGACAAGGTGCGTGTGCTACCGTCCGGTGCTGAAGCAAAAATAGGCGGTATCGTTCTCTATGAAGACAACCTGACCAATGCCGAGGTTGGGCAAGCGGTAACCATCACGCTTGATCGGGAAGTTGACGCCTCTCGCGGTGACGTCATCGTCAGTGCGGCGAACGCTTGCGAGGTGTCAGATCAGTTCGACAGTTCCATCGTCTGGATGGATCAGGAGCATGGGTTCGTCGGCCGTTCCTATTGGCTCATGATGGGCGCCGCGCGGGTCAATGCCACGATCACCGAAATCAAGTTCAAGTACAACATCAACACACTCGAGGAACTCCACTCACGCGATTTGATGCTGAACGACATTGGCCGTGTGACCGTTTCTTTCGATAAGCCGCTGCCTTTTGAGCCGTATCGTGATTGTGCCAGTATGGGCGCGTTTGTATTGGTGGATCGCTTCAGCAACCATACGGTTGCCGCCGGTATGATCAACTTCGCGTTACGCCGCGCGTCAAACGTCCATCTGCAAAAATTGACCATCGATCGCGCAGCCCGAGAACGTCTCAATGGTCATAGAGGCAAGATTCTCTGGTTCACTGGTTTGTCAGGATCCGGCAAATCGACGATAACCAATGCGGTGGAACAAGCGTTGTATGCTCGAGGCGTCAGAACATATGTGCTTGATGGCGATAATGTTCGGCATGGCCTAAACCGCGACCTAGGGTTTACCGACGCTGACAGGGTAGAGAACATTCGACGGGTAGCCGAAGTTGGCAAGCTGATGGTTGACGCAGGGCTGGTGGTGATCACGGCGTTCATATCGCCGTTTCGATCAGAGCGCGACATGGCCCGGTCAATGTTCGAACCTGGCCAGTTTGTCGAGGTTCATCTGGATGTTCCCCTGAGTGTTGCAGAGTCGCGTGATCCCAAGGGGCTCTATGCCAAGGCCAGACGCGGTGAATTGCCTCACTTTACGGGTATCGACAGCCCATATGAGACACCGACCAATCCCGAATTGACGCTGCGAACCCATGAGATCACGACCGAGGAGTGTGTCGAACGCGTCCTCAAGTGGATGTAGCTGCAGCTCGTGCGTCCAGTTCGGCGCGAATTTCAGCATGGCGGCTTTCGGTGATGGGATAGTTCCACATCAAGGCCGCTGCCGTCAGATAAAAAAGCGAAGGGAAAGTAGAGAACAGGAATCGGACGCCGAAGATCTGGTCGGGTCCATTGTTACCACCAGCTTGGAAGTCGAAGAATGCAAGGCCATACATGGCCAGGGCTGTTCCCAGGCTAGCAACAAGTTTCTGCACGAATGACCAGCTAGAAAAGAACAGCGCGGCGCGGTTCTCCCCGCTGTGCAGGGTGTCCAGATCGATCACATCTGCTTTCATGGAATTCGGCAGCGCGGCGCCGAAGCCACCGGCGGCAAAGCCAGTCATGATGGTGATCGGCAGCATGAACCAGAAGTCCCCGTCGCCGAGCAGCATGTAGAAAGGGTGCGCACAGGCAATCAACAAAAAAGCACCCATGTAGGCGCGATGTTTCCCGAAAATGCTGGCAAGCCTTACCCAGACAGGTACGCTCAACAGGTTCGTCAAATAGAAGAAGGCCAGCATATAGATAGCCTGGTCCTCC
Source organism: Klebsiella pneumoniae (assembly GCA_945878745.1). Lineage (GTDB taxonomy): Bacteria > Pseudomonadota > Gammaproteobacteria > Pseudomonadales > Azotimanducaceae > SYFY01. Next base: position 2,465 of record CAMDVY010000398.1, read on the forward strand.
GCATTAAGCACATCGGCAATGAAAAAAATGTACAAGGGTGTGGTGATGCTGAGTCCGATCGAACCGACGGTGAAAGCAGAAACGAGCTGGAGAAACGGCTTGTTCGCTGCCATTAATTTCAGGCCCTTGAGCACCGGCACGGTCGACGATACCGAGATGTTTGAGTTCGGCGTGCCCCACAGTGTCGCGATGGCGCAAACCGGCATGACGATGAGCATCGTGTAGCAGACGATCTGCAGCACGGACGCGGTACCGCAAACAAGGAAGACAATACAGGCCACGGCCGGGATTGCCTGTGCCAGAAGCTGTCCGAACACACCAGACATGGCGCGTGCACCGGTAATGCGCGATCTTTCGTTGTAGTTCGAAGACAGTTCAGAACCCCAGGCATAGTAGGGGATGAGCATCAGCGTGGTACCGAGCGCGAGTGTCATGCTCCAGATCAGCAGGTGGACGGCGCCAGCCCCCTCCGGTGGGAGGAACAACTGATAGATGCTGACCATCATGAATGGCACAGAAAGTGCGATGTAGGGCTTGCGACGTCCCCAGCGAGACCGCGTATGGTCACTGATGTACCCCATCAAGGGGTCCGTGATCACGTCGAAGATACGGGAAATCAGCAGAATGGTGCCAATCATGCCGACCGAAATCCCCACGTCGTTGGTGTAGTAACGCGGTATGAAAACGATGACCGGAAATATCGACATCATCACTGGCATATCGGCCAGGCTGTAATAGAACAGTGTGGACTTCTTCAGCGGTTGCATGGTCTCTCCTTCCCCTGGTCCGAGCATACACGGCGGGCAGCCTCTTGGGGTACCATCGCTGAATGAATGGTTACCATCCGACCGATCCCGCTGTACTCGCAGATCCTGCGGTTGCGCACGCATGGTTGCTTGAACATGCACCGGTACATCTCGAACAGAGGTTTGATCCACCGTTTTATGTGCTGTCGCGTTACGCAGACGTGAATGCTGCACTGCGGGATATCGAGACCTTTTCCAGCGAATTCGGACAAGGTCCCCGCTTCACGCCACCGCGCGGGATGTTGTCCGACCCGCCGCAGCACACGTTTTTCCGCGGTCTCGTGCAACAGGCCTTCAAGCCCGCGGCGATCGAAGCGATGCGAGGGCGGGTGCTTGGACTGGCCAGTGACATCCTTGAGAGCGTGCCTGCCTCGGGGGAGTGGGATCTCCATGAAGACTTCGCCTTTCCCCTGCCAGTCATTGTCATCTCGGAAATGCTGGGTGTGCCCAAGGAAGACCGGCATCTCTTCAAGCAGTGGTCTGACTCGTCGGTCGCCGCGATGGGCGCTGAAGATCCATCGGTTTATGCCGCCGATCTCATTGCGCTTGGCAATTA
>CAMDVY010000399.1 GCA_945878745.1 Klebsiella pneumoniae
AGTTTGTTCGGATCACCCGGCCGCACGAAAAACGAATAAGCCGATCCATCGGAGCAGCTGGTCTCGCCGCCTGGCTTCATCTGGTTCCAGCCCGCGGACAACTTTGCCATTGGATCGGTTGTTGGCGCAGCAGGTTGTTGCGCGCAGGCAGTGAGCAACGTGACGAGCAGTCCTGCGAGCAGGATTCTCATGGCTTTTTCCTGTGCGGCTTCTTGTTTCCGGAAGCTGGTCGTCGTAGATCCGCACCTTCGGCGCGGCTGTGCTGGGTTCTGAATCGTTGTTGACCGTCGGCCAATGGAACGGTTCCGATGGGTTGGAATGCAGGAATCAAATGGCGTTTGCCGTTGCCAATGAGGTCGCTGCGGCCCATGCGCTTGAGTGCTTCACGAAGCAGCGGCCAGTTGGCTGCGTCGTGGTAGCGCAGGAAGGCCTTGTGCAGGCGTCGCTGCGTTATCCCGCGGGGAATGTACACCGCTTCACTGTCGCGGGTAACCTTGCGCAGCGGATTGATGCCACTGTGGTACATCGCAGTAGCAGTCGCCATCGGTGACGGCAGGAAGGCCTGCACCTGGTCAGCGCGAAAGCCGTTGGATTTCAGCCACACCGCGAGCGCCAGCATGTCTTCGTCAGTAGTGCCAGGGTGGGCGGCAATGAAATAGGGAATGAGGTACTGCTCTTTCCCCGCGGCTTTTGAGAACTTGTCGAACAGTTCCTTGAAGCGGTAGTACGCATCCATGCCGGGTTTCATCATCTTCGACAGCGGACCCTCCGACAGCGCTTCCGGCGCAATCTTCAGGTAGCCACCGGTGTGGTGTTCGGCCAGTTCTTTCACGGACTCCGGTGATTGCACCGCAAGGTCGTAACGGACGCCCGACGCGATCAATACCTTTTTGATGCCAGGCAACGCGCGCGCCTTGCGATACAAACGAATGAGTGGCGTGTGGTCGGTATTGAGGTTTGGGCAGATGCCAGGGTAGACACAGCTCGGTCGTCGGCAGGACGCTTCGACCTCACGGCTCTTGCAAGCCAGGCGATACATGTTGGCGGTAGGACCACCAAGATCAGAGATCACGCCCGTAAAGCCCGGTACCGAATCGCGGATGGTCTCGATTTCCTTGAGCACCGATGCTTCGGAGCGCGACTGAATGATGCGGCCTTCGTGTTCCGTGATTGAACAGAATGTGCAGCCGCCGAAACAACCGCGTTGGATAGAGATCGAAAAGCGGATCATCTCGTAGGCAGGAATGTTGGCGTCGCCATAGGCCGGATGAGGTCGACGCTGGTACGGCAGTTCGTAGACGTGATCCATTTCTTCCGTGCGTAACGGAATAGGTGGTGGATTCACCCATAACAGGCGATTCCCATGCGCTTGTATCAGCGGTCGTGCGTTGCCGGGGTTCGCCTCGCTATGAAGAATGCGTGACGCGTGTGCGTACATCACAGGGTCGTCGCGTACCGATTCGTAACTGGGTAGACGGATATAGCTCATGTCTCGTTGGCTGGCCGGTACATCGCGCACGAATCGGACGATCTGCACTGCCTCCGGATCAGGCGTGTGCTCGGTTGTCATGGACTCGCCAGCAGCCGGGATAACTGACTGTGGCGCAGAGGGTGTCATTGCGTAGGGATCCGGATGACCTTCAACCTTTCCCGGTGTATCCAGATGCGTGCTGTTCACTTCGATCCAGCCGGCGGGAGGCGCCTTGCGCATGAACGCTGTGCCACGCAGGTCCTGAATGTCGGCAACCTTCTCACCGGCCGCAAGCCGGTGCGACAGATCGATGATCTGTCGTTCGGCATTGCCATACATCAGGATGTCAGCTTTCGAATCGAGCAGCACACTGCGGCGGACTTTCTCTGACCAGTAGTCGAAGTGGGCAATACGGCGCAGACTCGCTTCGATCCCGCCGATGACGATGGGGCTGTCCTTGAACGCTTCGCGGACCCGCTGTGAATACACCACCACCGTTCGATCAGGACGTTTGCCGCCCAAACCACCGGGTGTGTACGCGTCATCGGATCGCACCTTGCGATCAGAGGTGTAGCGGTTGACCATCGAATCCATGTTGCCGGCGGTGATCCCGAAGTACAGCGTGGGTGCACCCAGCACTTCAAAGTCAGCCGTGTCGTGCCACCGGGGTTGGGCAATGATCCCGACCCGAAACCCCTGGGCTTCAAGTGTTCGACCGATGATCGCCATGCCGAAGCTCGGGTGATCCACGTAGGCATCCCCGGTCACCATGATGATGTCGCAGGCATCCCAGCCAAGTTCATCCATTTCTGCACGGGACATCGGGAGGAAGGGCGCCGGTGTCAGGCGATGCGCCCAGAACTTGCGGTAGCTGGCAAGCGGGCGGGCGGTAGGGAGTTGCGTAGGCATGGCGTCGACTTGGATTACGACGGTGGATTATTCAGGCGTTCAGCGGTGGTGGGAAGCGTAATCGGGGTTTTGACATCAGATCGGAACCGTAAAAGATGTGTACCAGCGATTGTCCCAGCCTTGCGGTCAGGCCAACATGGCGAAAATCTGAGGAGTTCGAAATGGGTCACACCGTGATTCGGGGGGTTACAGCGCTGATGCTGGTCGTCAGTTTGACCGGTTGCGGCATCAATAACATCCCGCAGCTCGATGAACAGGCCAAGGCCGGCTGGGCGCAGGTGGAAAACCAGTATCAGCGTCGGGCTGACCTGATTCCCAACCTGGTGGCCACGGTAAAGGGCTATGCGGAGCAGGAGAGGGATGTCCTGATCGCGGTCACCGAGGCTCGAGCCAAAGTCGGACAGATGAAACTCGACGCGAACGCGCTCAGCGATCCGGCGCAGCTGCAGGCGTTTGATGCCGCCCAGGGCGAGCTTTCCGGCGCGCTCAGCCGTTTGATGGTGGTGGTCGAGAAGTATCCGGACCTCAAATCGAACCAGAACTTCCTGACGCTCCAATCCCAGCTCGAAGGCACCGAGAATCGAATCGCCGTCGCGCGCAAGGACTACATCGAGTCTGTTTCCGCGTACAACAGCGAGATTCGTACCTTTCCCGGCCGAATCTGGCACAGTCTGCTGTACAACGAACTACAGGTGCGAGCGACATTCGAAGCCACCACCAAAGGCGCCGAGGAGGCACCGAAGGTCGAATTTTGAAGGTGATGCGAGCGATCGCCTGCAGGCAGGTCGCTCGCCTTCTCATTACCTTGAGTCCGATTTTCGTCGGGCCGATTGCGCACGCGGCGGCGGCATCGTTGCCCCTCAGCGGGCGTGTCATCGATCAAGCGAATCTTCTGTCGGCTGCGGCCGAATCGCGCCTCACGCAGTCGCTGACCGCGCATGAGGCGGAAACCTCGAATCAGGTGGTGGTCGTCACGCTGCCGGATCTGGGCGGGTACGCCATCGAAGAGACGGCGATTGAGCTTGCCAGGGCCTGGAAACTCGGCGTCGATGACCGGGACAACGGGGCGGTGCTGCTGATCGCCGCCGCTGAGCGTGGCATTCGTATCGAGGTCGGTTACGGGCTGGAAGGTGCGCTGACCGACGCCATTGCCGCCAATATCATCCGCACGCAGATGCAACCCAGTTTTCGCAGTGGCAACTTCGACCAGGGCGTCGAAGCGGGTGTTGCCGCCATGCTTGCCGCTATTGTTGGTGAATATGAAGCCAAGCCTGTGGAGGACGAAAGCGGGATGAATCAGATCATGATCGCGGTGATCATCATCATCATACTCTGGCAGTTGTTCGGGCCGCGCAGTGGCGGACGCCGTGGCCGCAGGTCCGGCATGATCGTTGGCCCGGGCAGTTTTGGCTCGGGAGGGTTTGGTGGTGGCGGTGGCGGCGGAGG
>CAMDVY010000400.1 GCA_945878745.1 Klebsiella pneumoniae
CTCCAGGAGTAAAAGGGTCGGTTTATCGGTCAGTACGCCGCCAGATTTCACCACGCGCAACAACGGGTTCAACCAGTGAAAAGTCGCCAGCATAGGCATCGTAACCTTTTGGCGCTGGCGCTCTCGGTTCCAGTCCGAGTGCCAGCATCACACGATCATCCTGGTAGTAACAGGTTACGGCTTCGAGCGCCAAACGACGCAAGAAGCCAGGATCGCCGTTGCGCATGAGGTGAGCCACACGAGCCCGCTCCGCAACCGACAGGTCCGCAAAATTCTGCGCGAACTGGCGATACGCAAACTCATCCAGACGATCGAGATCAGATGCCAATGGCTGCCAGTAGTCCCCTGCATGGGCTTGCAGGTAGTCCGGCACGCCGACCTCCCTTGCACTGGGGAGCGTACGTTCCTCGTTTGCAGGAATAATGACTTCCAGCACTGCATCCAGCGTCCGCCGATGCAGCTCGGTCAGCGGATGATCGGACGTAATCAACGTTGAGTGTGTCATGGTCAGTTCTCAATCAAACAGGTTGGCGAGCCGCTTTTTCATCTGATCGGCGATGTAGAGCGCCACCGCCTGGATCGTCGTTGTGGGGTTCACACCACCGGAGGTCACAAAAACACTGCCATCAACGATGAAGAGATTACGCACGTCATGACTGCGGCCCCACTCGTTGACGACGCTGGTCTGCGGGTTGGTGCCCATACGCGCTGTACCCAGCAGGTGCCAACCGGCCATGCGAATCGGGCCAACGGTTTCTGTACGTCGGGCACCAGCAACCCGCATCACTTCAACACCCTTCTCAAGTCCGTGCGCCAGCATCCGCCGAGAATTCTCGGACAGTCGATAATTGATCTTCGGCGCCGGGATGCCGTTCGAGTCCTTCAGGTTTGGATCGAGCGTTACCTGGTTACACTCTTCAGGCAGATCCTCCACGCAAATACCCAGGTAGATCGCATGGTTATAGAGACGCGCAAAAACATCATGATGTTCCACACCCCACGGCAGTTCACCGCGCCACAACGCTGCTCTAGCAGTAATCACCGGACCTCGGCCTCGCGTGATTTGCATGTTGTAGCCCCGCACGAATCCACGCGAGGCATCAGTCTCATAAAATTCCTGGGACAACATGCACGAACCTTCTGGTCCAAAACGATCAACCGGCTCATCGAAGATCCCCTGGACGTTACCCCAGGGATGCAGCATCAGGTTCTTGCCGACCAGGCCCGAACTGTTGGCCAGACCATTCGGGAACAACGTCGAGGTCGAATTCAGCAGCAACCGGGGCGTACCCACTCCATTACAGGCAACAATCACAATTTCTGCGGCCTGATGATGTTCAACCCCGTCTTCGTCGTAGTAGATCGCGCCCGTCGCCATGCCATCCGGGCCAACGGTAATCTCCCGCACCCGGCATCGGGTTTTCAGCTGCACGCCTGCTCGCAGTGCCACCGGCCAGTAGCTGACGTCTGCGCTGCTCTTGGCGCCTTTCGGACATCCCACGTTGCAACTGCCGATGTTCGCACAAGGCTCGCGACCTTCATGCTCACGCGTGATGATGGCCGTGTCCGATGGCCACCAGTGCCAGCCAAGCTGATTGAACGCACGCGCCATGGTCTCGCCCATGGTCCCGAGTGGTACCGGTGGGAGCGGCGGTGCGTGATGAGGCAACGCCGGATCGCCGGTCAGCCCGGCTACACCGATATTGCGGTCGTTCAGAGTGAAAAAAGGTTCAAGGTCGAAATAGCTGATCGGCCAGTCGTCGGCCACACCATCAAGGGAACGCACGCGAAAGTCTGACGGGTGAAAGCGGGGAAAGTGCGCTGAGTACAGGATCGTGCTTCCGCCGACCGCGTTGTAGTTGGCGATGGCGATCGGCGACTCTTCATCGTTGATCGGATAGTCAGCCTTCAGTTTGCGGATGTTCGGACTGATGGCGTAATCGCGAGTACCCGCCATCTCCCAATCGCGCTGGGTACTCGGGTAGTTCGCCGGGTTCACCCAATCGCCCTGCTCGATGCAGAGGATCTGCATGCGAGTTTCTGCAAGGCTCCAGGCTACCGCGGCGCCGGAGGCACCAGCACCGATGATCAACACATCGACTTTTTGATTTGACTGCTGTTTGGACATCGAGCTCGCCCCTTTTCAATCCCCTGAGTCAATCCCTTGGGCTGGATTCAATCGTAACTGGGGGCATGCGTCGAGGTTATTGATTTTTTTCGATCGCTGTCGGTCGCATGTAGGAGGGGTCTCCTGACCCCGATTGCCGCTGATCATCACATCGCGGTCGGGAGACCGCTCCTACAGTGATGCCTACGCGACCACACCCATCCCGGCATCTACCATTGACCCTTCGAATCGCTAAACTACCACCTCTTTCCTGCTTCACTCATCCATGGACCGACTGCGTGAACCTGCTGACCGCCGATGAAGTCACCGCCGACTGGCTCACCGAACAACTCAGGCGAGCCGGTCACGAACGCGCTGATGTGCGCTCATTTGTCGCGCAGGACATCGGCACCGGGCAGTCCGGTCGATGCATTCGCTACCAGTTGAACCTTGCTCCCGGCAGTGGCGACGCGCCGGGCACCCTGGTCGCCAAAACCGCTTCAGCCAATCCCACCTCCAAGGACACCGGCGAGATGATGAAAATCTATCGCACGGAGGTTGCGTTCTATCGCCATATCGCCCCCACTGTCTCCATGCGTGTACCAACCTGTTACTACACGGCGATCGACGACCGGGATCGTGAGCACTTCATCCTGCTGGAAGACATGGCACCCGCGACTCAAGGTGATCAGATCGAAGGGTGTACACCTGTGGTCGCGCATGAAGCCGTGGTGCAGTTGGCCGGGCTTGCCGGGCCAAGCTGGCGCGATGACTCATGGGACGCCGTACTCGGCCGTGTTCAGGATGGTCCGTTTGCGGGTATCCAGGAACTTTACAAGCGGACCATGCCAGGCTTTGTCGAGTTCTACGGGACACAGATGGACCCGGCACACATCCGCTTCATCCAGGCTATTGGCGCCGCACAAACCTGCCCGCTCTTTGAGTTTCACGGCGAGAATTTCGGGCTTGAACACTATGACTACCGGCTCGACAATCTCCTGATCGGCGGAACTGCTGACAAACCATCCATCACCACCGTCGACTGGCAAAGCGTTCGTGTTGGCAAACCCCTTCAGGACGTCGCTTTTTTCATTGGGTCTTCACTCACAGCGGATGTCAGGCGTCAGGTCGAACTCGACATCCTGCGCGATTACCACCGGGCACTCGTCAACAACGGTGCCGCGGGCTATGCATGGGAAACCTGCCTGCAGGACTACCGTCGAGGCATCTATGCCGGCTTCGGAATCAGCGTGATGTCACCTGTACTGGTCGTTCGCACCGAGCGTGGAGACCGCATGTTCATGACCATGGCCAGTCGCTACGCCGAAATGGCCATGGATTGGGAAATTGACGAGTTCATGTATTGAAACCTCAACCGGAAAGCCCACCGCTCAATAGTTGCGCAGGCACACGCGACATGCCCAAGTATCGTCATGAGTGAGTTTGTGGATCTTCACCGCGGCGATCCGGCGCCATGGTTTCATCAACGAAACCCCGACAATCCCAACTACGCTGTCGATTCGACTGCAGGCCGATATCTCGTGTTCTGCTTTTTCGGATCAGCGGCAGATGAATCTGCGCGAATGGCCATCACTTCAGCGATGGCAAGGCCCGATCTTTTCGATGACCGCAAGTGCTCGTTTTTTTGCGTCAGCACCGACCTTGCTGATGCAGCACAAGCACGCGTCAAGGAGCGTTACCCCGGTTACCGCTGTT
>CAMDVY010000401.1 GCA_945878745.1 Klebsiella pneumoniae
CGAAGGTGTCAATTAGCGAGTTAACTATTGAGCGGGTTCCTGATTACGCACCGTCACCGAACACTGGAGGTTAAATGACTGATACGAAACAGACGAATGTCGATGTACAAACGCTCGCACCAACCACTTCGTTGCCAAGTGACGATGTCATCGCATATGCCGCTGCACCTCCGGCTCAGCGCGCGGAGATTGATCGTGCGCTTGCTGAAATCGACCTTGCCGACAGTAACTCCATCCTGTTTTTCGGCACCTCGGCGCAGGGGGAGGTGACTTCGGTAGCCGACGAGATGCTCGAAGGCGTGCGTAACAAGGACTCTGGTCCCGCGGGAGTGGCGCTGAACGAGATGGTGTCGACGCTGCGCGGTTTCGCGATCGATGACCTCGATCTGGGCAAGAAGCCGGGTTTCATTGCAAAGCTCCTCGGCAAAGCGAAGCCGATCGCCAAGGTTCTTCAGCAGTACGAGGAAGTGCGTGAGCAGATCGATGCGATCAGCAACCGGCTCGATGGCCACACCAGCACCTTGATGAAGGACGTCGGCATGCTTGATCGCCTGTACGACAAGACGTTGAGCTACTTCAACAGCCTCGCGGCATACATAGCCGCTGGCGAAGAGTGCCTTCGCCGGCTCGATGGTGAAACATTGCCGGCACTGCAGAAGGAAGCGGACTCGAGTGCGGATGTGCTAAAGGCACAGGCGCTGCGTGACCTGCGCGCGAAGCGCGATGACCTCGAACGACGGGTACATGACCTCAAGCTGACGCGGCAGGTGACGATGCAAAGTCTGCCGTCGATACGCCTTGTGCAGGAAAATGACAAAGCGCTGGTGGCGAAGATCGCTTCCACCATGGCGAACACAATCCCGTTGTGGCGTCAGCAGCTGGCCATGGCGGTGACCATTGCACGATCTGCTGAAGCGGGCGATACGCTCAAACGCGCCACGGACCTCACCAACGACTTGCTCACGGCGAATGCCGATACGCTACGGAGTTCGACGCAAACCATCCGCACACAAGTAGAACGTGGTGTGGTTGACATCGCTTCAGTGAAACAGGCTAACGATGCGCTGATCGCGACGATTGACGATGCGCTGCGCATCGCTGACGAAGGTAAAGCGCAACGCAGAGCAGCAGAGCAGCAATTGGTCGCCTGCGAGGCAGAGTTGAAGCAGGCGTTGACAGCGGCGAAGGCGCGCACCGTGCCGCCCGTAGCACCCGAATCTCCCGCTCCTCCAGGCACCAGGAGTTGAGTAGCATGCTGGATAGAATTCATGGAGGTAGTTCGGTATCCCGCCGATCACCGCCCCTTAAGTTGGCCGTTAATCAGGAGGTCCGAAAATGAAAATCGTAGTCACGCTGTTGTTGGCGATGCTGAGCTTTTCAGCAAGTGCTGCAACGATCGATGAAGTGCTAGCCGGCAGTCAACGGACACCGGCCAATGTGGCGCGCGATGTCTACCGCCATCCGAAGGAAGTGCTTGAATTCTTCGGCGTCAAACCTGATTCGACCGTCGTCGAGGTCTGGCCTTCGAGCGGCTGGTGGTCGGAAATCCTCGGCCCCTATCTGCGCGACGAGGGTGTCTACTATGCTGCAGGGTTCGCGACCACGCTGCCGGAACCGCCGGCTTACGTGCTGAACGCACAGCGCGGACTTGCGGACAAACTAGCCAGTAACCCGTTGTTTGACCACGTTGTGTTGACACAACTCGGCTATCCCGGGCGCATGGTGATGGCGCCGCCCGGTCGCGTCGACATCGTGCTGACTTTCCGCAACGTACATAACTGGCTCGGCGGCGGGTATGCGGAGGACATGTTCAAGGCGTTTCATTCCACGCTAAAGCCGGGTGGTGTTCTCGGTATCGTCGAACACCGGGCCAAACCCGGCGCGTCTATCGACATGATGAAAAAGACCGGCTACATGACTGAGGAATATGTCATTGGTCTTGCTACACAGGCGGGATTTGTCCTGGATGGCCGATCTGACGTGAAGGCGAATCCGAAGGACACCACGGACCATCCCAGTGGCGTCTGGTCACTGCTGCCAAATCTGCGTGTGTGCCAACCGATGCCTGAAGGGGCGGAGAAGACTGCCTGCATCGAGCAATACAGTGCGATCGGTGAATCTGATCGAATGACGCTGCGCTTTCGCAAGGCCGCTGCTCAGTAGACCGTTTTCTGCCTGGGACGATTGCCCGGGGGAAGGCCAAGGATGGCCATGGAAAGAAGATCATTGGGTCACTGGCTTTGTAGGAGCGATCTCCTGATCGCGATTTTCGAAGATCCCAACAATCGCGGTCTGGAGACCGCTCCTACAAGGATGCCGGCCTGATGTCGACGTGAGGTCCATCAGCCAGTCGTTGGCTCGGTTGCCAGCATGAATTCCGCGTAGACATCCAGCAGTTCCGGCCGCTCGAAAAGCAGAAAGTGTCCGACGTCTTCAATCAGCCGAATTTCACAGTTTGGTATCAGCCGCTCGGCGATGTACATGTCTTCCAGGTCTATGATGGTGTCCAGGGAACCATTCATGATGAGGGTGCGCGCTTTGATCTGAGTGAGGTTGATGACGTCGTCGAGCCGGCCGAGTTTGAGGATGTTGGCACAGTGCTCAGCGAACGCTTCGGCCTGGGCGTCGTTGAGTTGTTCGAATTGAGCGATGATCTGTCGTTTGTAACTCTCGCCGACCTGGCTGCCGAACATTTCCAGAATCAGATCCGCACCGCGTGCATATTCGCCAGCGTGGTAGTGCGCCAGTCCACGTCGCACGATCTCCTGCATCCCGGCGTTGGGCTTCATGCCAAAGCTGCTGAGAACCAGGTGCTGAACGGCGTCCGGTCTTAATGCAGCATAGGCCGCCGCGATTGCGGTACCCCACGAACTGCCTGCGAGCGTGACATCTCCGCCGGCGTGGGTTTCCTGTATGAGCGCATGCAGGGTTTCCAGCTGCTCCTGCACGGTGACATGCGCACCCCCGGATTTGATCTCAGAGCGCCCGATGCCCGGCATATCGAAGATGACCACCGTGAAGGACCCGGCGAACCGGTTAACCACGGTGCGCCAGATGGCCATGGTCTGCATTGCGCCACTCACACACATGAGGAGATGGCTGTTGGTACCGTACTTGCGGTACGGGACCTCGAAACGTCCGATGTTCAGTGTGCCTTTGACGGTCTTCACTACAGTTCCTGGTTATTCATGTAAGCCACCGCGCGGAATTGCGCCTGGCGTTCTTTCCAGGCAAACCAGGATCTGGCTGCCAGTTTGTTGTTGAGTCGATCAACGGGTGACAACGCCAGAAGATTGGCTATGCCCTTCACCCGGTCCCGCAGACGAGAACTGCCGGCGCGAAGCGACAAACCGAACCCGGCCTCAAGGTAATGGAATTCGTGCCAGTAACCGCTCGGCATGAACAGGGTCTGTCCAGCTTCCAACGTGATCTCATAACCCCGTGCTCGAGCCAGCGCCGGATGTTGCGCGAGATCGGGTTGATCGAGATTTACATAACTGCGCACGGTGAACGGGTGCTGGTACAAGGCCTGGGACTGATCGGGAGCAAAGAGTCGCACACGGCGTCGACCGTGCATTGCGGTATGGAACACGTGCCCCATGTCGATGTCGTAATGCAGGGGCGTGGTGGATCCCTTGCACCCGAAAAAGGAGTACACAAACCGGCGCGAAAAATGCAGTCCCAGATCGGGGAACTCCAGGTCATCGAGCAATTCGGGAATCTGTCGGCCGACGTTGTACAGGAACATGCGCAGATCCCGTCCCGCACCCAGGGTTTCGCGAAGAAAGTCTGCGAACGGCATGGAATCGACATTACCCATGT
>CAMDVY010000402.1 GCA_945878745.1 Klebsiella pneumoniae
CTGGATATGCGCTGCAGTTGGCGGAGGCGGGGCCGCTTATCTGGTCATGCTCTTCATTCTTGGGTTTCGGCCGCGTGATTTTATTCACCGTGCCTGAGCGAGCGAAGGGTAGAGCGTTCCTGGTCGTCGGTGCGCGTGCAGCCTGAAGCGCGGCAGGTATACTGGCGATCATGGAAGTCATACGCGGATACGCGAACATCAAGCCGCAGCATCGCGGCTGTGCGGTTACGGTCGGTAATTTCGATGGTCTGCACCATGGGCATCGGCTGCTGATCTCTCATCTGATTGCCAAGGGACGGGAGTTGGGCGCGCCGACGATGCTCATCACCTTCGAACCACAACCGCGAGAATATTTTCGTGGCGCCCAGGTGCCGGCTCGACTGACACGCTTTCGTGAAAAAGCCCAGTTACTCAGCGATACAGGCATCGATTACCTGCTGTGCTTTCCGTTTAACGAACGAACCCGAAATCAGCCGGCGGAATGGGTGTGTGAAGAGTTTTTGCATCGACTGCTGGCCATTCGTTACATCGTTGTCGGGGACGACTTTCGCTTCGGGGAAGGTCGGCAGGGCGACTACACCCTGTTGAAAGCCACGGGTGATCGACTCGGTTATGAAGTGAGTCATCTCGGCACCCTGACCTTCGATCATGATCGGGTCAGCAGCAGCCGTGTACGACAGGCTTTGGCGGAAGGTGATCTCACCCTTGCCGAAAAATTGCTGGGCAGACCTTATGCGATAACCGGACGCGTGGTGTACGGCCGGCAACTGGGACGACGCCTTGGCGTGCCGACTGCCAACATTCGGCTGCAACGCTATCGATCCGCGCTGGTCGGTGTGTTCGCGGTGACCGTCGCCGGGCTGGATCGGCCGTACAACGGCATCGCCAACATCGGTGTTCGACCGACAGTTGATGGCAAAGAGCCGCTGCTGGAGGTGAACCTGTTCGACTTTTCCGGTGATCTGTATGGCCGACTGTTGACGGTGACGTTTCACCTCAAGCTTCGAGACGAGCAGACTTTCAGTTCCATTGACGCCCTCAAGGTACAGATAGACCTGGATATCGCGCGGGCACACGACTGGTTTGCGACGCGAGGTGCGCTTGCCACTTAAAAGTATTGTTATTGCCCTGGTCATCCTCGTTGTCGATCGCGGATCAAAGATGGTCGTCAGTGCATCGCTGGAGTACGGGGATCGAATCCCCGTCTGGTCCTTCTTCGATCTGGTGCGCTGGCACAACGAAGGGGCTGCGTTTTCAGTGCTTGCCACGGCTGGCGGCTGGCAGCGTTGGTTTTTTGTCGTGTTGGGGGTCGGCTTCACCGCTTTCATACTCTACGAGCTGCGTCGCTTGCCTCGGCATGATCATCTGATGATGTGGGTGTATGGCCTGATACTCGGTGGCGCACTCGGCAATCTGGTCGATCGAGTCTGGCACGGTTATGTGGTTGATTTTCTGCTGTTCTATTACAACGACGCCTATTTCCCTGCCTTCAACGTCGCGGACAGTGCGTTGACGTGTGGTGCCGCGTTGTGGATCTGGAGAATGTTCCAGGAATGGCGTGACGAGCGATCCCGGGTGACCGGCGAGCAGCCCAAGACGTGAGACCCTGATCGTGACAACAATCATTGCCCGTGAACCCTTTGCGCGAAAGACGATCGCACCAGGCATGCAGGTAACCTTTCATTTTTCATTGTTGCTCGCCGATGGTCGAGAGGTGGATACAACCCGTCGGGGCAAACCGGTCACGTGTGTCATCGGTGACGGCAATCTGCCAGCTGCCTTTGAACATGTCTTGCTGGGGATGCAGCCAGCCGATGACGCGCAGTTTCCGATTGCCGCCGCGGATGCGTTTGGGCTTCATCGAGAGGAAAATCTGCGCTGGTTTCCCAAGGCTCGCTTTGTCGGCATGGAACTCGAACCTGGCCTGGTAGTGTCCTTTGCCGAACCGGGTGGCGAGTTGCCCGGAGTCGTCATCGATATCGGCGAAGAGTCAGTTCAGGTGGATTTCAATCATCCCTTGGCCGGCCAGGACTTGCTTTTTGATGTCTCGATCATCGCGGTCGGTGACCATTCGTCGCCGGAGGACTACCGCTCGGGACAATCGCTCTCGTAAACCCGCCTGAAGCGAGTAATTTTCCGGGTTGCCCAAACTCCTCGGGAAAAGCATGCCATCGGTCTGCCACCAACGCTCGAATCAGTCCGGCTTCACGCTGATTGAATTGCTGATCGCGGTCGCCATCATGGCCATCGTGGCAGGTGTGGCAATCCCAATTTACACCGCCTACTCAGACCGATCCTACCGGAGCGAAGCCCAGGCCGACCTCTCACTGTGCGCCCAGGGGATGGAGCGTTGGGCGAGCAACAGTTTCAACTATCTTGGCGCAGCGGATACCAACGGCGATGGGACCGGCGATGGAAACGTAGGGCCTCCGGCGACGCAGGTCTGTCAACCCCGCTCGGTGGCCAATGGTCGCTACACGGTCACGGTGACCGGAGCCGCAACCACCTTCAATGTTCGTGCAACACCAACCGGACAGATGGCTGGTGACGGGTTCATCACCATTGACCAGGCGGGCGCTCGAGGCTGGGACGAAAACAACAATGGCACCATCGGTGTCGGTGAAGACACGTGGGAGCACTGATGCTTTCAGGCAGCTCACCAGGAACCTCGGGTGGTCGACTGACCGGGCGAGGATTTACCATCATAGAACTGATGGTGGCACTTGTGGTTGCTGCGGCGCTTATCACCATCGGCCTGCCGGCGTTCAATGGTTTCCTCGGTCAGCAGCGTCTCACGACTTATACCAATGACCTCATTTCAGGAATTGCCTACGCGCGAAGCGAGGCGGCAAAACTGGGCGGAGTGGTCAGCGTCCAGGCGCTGACTGCAGACAATAACAATGAGTGGGGCGGTGGGTACTGCATCGTCGCCGGCAACCCGGGAAACTGTAATGGCACGCCATTGCGAAGAATTGCCGCTCCAACTGCCGTGACACTCGATGCAATCGGTGGGCTCGAAGCCATCTACACGCTGAGCTTCAACTCGCGAGGATTGCTGGTCGGTGGTGTTGGTGGCGCGATTCAGATCTGCAGTACGGACGCGTCGGTTGTCAACGGCCGAACCTTGAACATCACTTTGGTTGGCCGAACCATGGCACAGGAGCTGACATGCAACTGACAGCTCTACAACGGCGTGGTGCGGTAACCGGTGGTCGCCGGGTTCGTGGATTTTCGATGATCGAGTTGCTCGTTGCCGTCCTTGTCATGGGCATCGGTGTGCTGGGTGTCTCGGCGCTGCAGATGGTGAGCCTGCAGAACAACCGAGGAGCATTGCAGCGGGCAGAAGCCGTGCAACTTGCCTATGACATGATGGATCGGGTGCGAGCCAATCCTGCGGGCGCACCTGCAGGCTCCGCCTACTCGGGTCTGGATCTGACGGACGGACCACCGAATGCGACGAACTGCAACAACCAGAATTGTACGCAGGCGCAGATGGTGGCTTTTGATCAGGCGATATGGAAGTGCAGCCTCGGCAACTTCCACACGCAGAATATCTGTCAGACGCTGCGGGCGGCAGGAGTGATTGCCGATGAAGATGATCAGCCCGGACTGACCACTGGTGATGGCAGCATCACCGTCGATGGCAATGGTGTCATCAATGTCACGGTGCAGTGGATGGAGCTGTCCACTCAGCAGGTCCGCACCATCACCATCAATAGTCAGAGCTGAGCGCCATGACACGTCAACCCAGGTCGCCTAGGAAAGGATTTTCGCTCATCGAGTTAATGCTGGCTCTCGCTCTGGGTGTTGTCATCACCT
>CAMDVY010000403.1 GCA_945878745.1 Klebsiella pneumoniae
CTGTGACCGCCGCCTTTGACGACCAGACGCAGATCATTGGCGCGAGCAAATTTAACGCAGCGGCGATGTGTCCTGCATTCCTGCCGGCGATTGCGTAGACACTTGGATGGCACTGCCACGCGTCCACCCAGCCCAGGCTTTGAGTGAATCCAGGCTGGTCGCGGATGTAGTAAGGGTTTGTTATGTGAGTTGCGAGTCGTTCGGCTGCCGTCCCCGTTGAGTCGTTCCTGAGTGCATCCAGTGGAAAAGGCGCCGGGATCAAGTTGCCTCCAACGGCGCGGTTGAGTTGTTGCCAAGCGGACTGCGACGGCCAGTTACGATCGGTGGGACGGCGACGCTTGAATGGCGAGTTTGCGGACATTCGAGACGGTAGCAACGCCAACAGCGCAGCCGACACCATTGCCTTCAGTGAAGCTCGTCTGGATGTCATCGTTTTCATCGGAAACCGGTGCACTGCGGTTACCTATTCAAAGTGCGATGCAAATCGGCGGGTCGCTTCCGCAACAAATCCTTCTTCGGGCATGGCATCGTCGCGGTCGCTCCGATATTTCACGAACAGCGCTTCGAGCCCTGCGGGTTGGAAGCCAACAAGCAGCCGCACAGGTTGACTTGTCTCGTTGCAGTAGCCGTGGCGAACACCCTTCGGAACCCGAACAAAATCTCCGTGCGAGAGCGTGATGATGGAATCATCCAGTAGAAACTGCAGGCTACCCGCCTGAACGAAAAAGGTTTCTTCGCATCCATAGTGGCAATGAGGACCATAAGAGTGTTGGCCGATGGGTGTGGGATTTGCCGCGACGGTCCACTCCATCAATGCATAGGCACCACCGGTCGAGGCGCCATCAACGATGATCCGACCGCGGTCGAGTCCATCTTCAAAGCTCAATCCCTGGTTGGCGGAGATGACACGTGGGTCGGACATGGCAGGCGAGCTTCTGAGGTTTGGGTTAGAAGGCGTAGAGTGCATCTGCCGGATGAGCGAAGACAATGGCTTTGGTTGCCGAAGTCCCCTAGATTTACACGGCGTCGCTGCCGATTGTGTCCCGTGGCAGGACAATCGGCGTTAATAGCTGATCAAACACAGTGAGGCAGATGTGGGTCGAATCTTTGAAGTTCGAAAAGCAACGATGTTCGCGCGCTGGAACCGGATGGCGAAGGCGTTCACCAAGATCGGCAAGGACATCACCATCTCCGTTCGCGCCGGTGGGCCAGATCCGAACAGCAATCCGGCGCTGCGGCGTGTCATCCAGAACGCCCGCTCTGTGAACATGCCCAAGGACAAGGTGGAAGCGGCCATCCGCCGGGCGTCCGGCGCCGATGCCAAGGCGTACGAGATCGTCACTTACGAGGGCTACGCACCACACGGCGCTGCCGTGCTGGTTGAAGCGGCCACCGACAACACCAATCGAACGGTGGCCAGTGTCCGAAACATCTTTACCAAGCTGGGCGGCAATCTGGGCACGACCGGGTGCGTCGAGTTCATGTTCCGACGCATGGGTGTGTTCAGACTCAAGCCTGAAGGCATCGACCAGGAAGAGCTTGAGCTTGACCTGATTGATCATGGCCTCGACGAAATGGGCGAAAGTACCGGTGAAAATGGCGAGATCCAGATCGTGGTGCGGTGTGCGTTCGAAGAATTCGGGAATCTGCAAAAGGCGCTGGAAGAGCGTGGTATCGAGCCGATTTCTGCGGAGCAGGAATATGTCTGCGTGAGCCCGACGGTGTTGCCCGAAGACCACGCTACCGAGGCACTCGAATTGATCGATCGGCTCGAGCAGGACGAGGATGTGCAGCGCGTGTTCCATAACATTGGTTGAAGATGACTTCTGATACGCCAGAGCATTGTCGTCCGGGATTGCGAGTCCTGTCTCAACAACGGCGCGGAATATGAAATTTCAGTTCTCGAAGTGGTTTGGTTCGCGTAAGCCTTCGCCAGGAATCCTGCCGATCAAAGCACCTTCACCCCATCGCGCAGTAGCAATCGTCTCCGGAATTGGCGGCGGTTGCCCGAGTGTCAAGGCCATTGCTGGCAGGGTGTTTCTGATTCGTGAAGCGCCAACGCTTCCATTGAGTGGATGTTCTGCCAGAAAGTGCACATGCCGACATGTACGTCGTGAGGACCGACGAGACTCCGCTCGACGAGCATCGGATATTGGCATGGGAAGCAATTTTGTTTTCGACGATGAACGTCGAAAGAACAGGCCAGGCCGTCGCAAGACGGATTGAAGAAGGTCTGAATAGCCAGACCTTCGTCGGGAGATGGAGGTGGCGAGCTGGGCTCAGCTGACGAGAGACAATCCGTACATTGCCGAGATTACTAATCCGAATGAAGCAGCAGTGGCGGCAACACCAGCAATAACCGATCGAAACGGATCCTGTATCACTCGCGCCGTTCGTTCTGAAAGGGAGTCGGCAGTTGAAGGGATCGAGGACTGTGGGAGGTGAAGGTCGGCGACGCTCATGGAGTACCTTTTTTTGTGTTGGTGGTTCGGGTCAGGACTACCCCGACCAGATCGGTGACATCCTAGTCTGCTTGGAGAGGCGCACAATTCGCTTTGCGCGAGTCAAAACCTCGAAGAACTCTCGGTGTGTTGGGTTGTTGCGGAAAGGATCGATCGGCGCGACCAATACTGGGCAAGGATGTCTGGAAGCGATCTGACCTGTTTAACAACAGGTCGTGGCTTCGCGGTCTCACCAATCAGCCCGGTTCGATAACGATTCAGTCCAATACGCTTAACTGACGGAAGGAACCAGACCGTTCTTAATTTCCCGGGATGTCCTCAGGCGCGATCTCATCGAGCTTTCGCCGCGCTGTTTCCGGGAAGAAGAAGTAGATCGCCGGTGGTACCAGCAGACTGAATCCAGCAACAATCAGTATCGCGTTCCAGTTGCTGCCAGCGACTTCAAAGAGTGCAGACACACCGAGCAAACCCACGATTGCCCCGGTCACCGACACCAGGTTGATTGCGCCACTTGCAGAAGAACGCATGGAGGTAGGAAACAGTTCAACACTGTAGGTCGACAGCGTCACACCAGCGCCCATCGCAAAGAACAGGTAAACGATCCATAACATGGGTATGAACACCCCGCCGACAGAATAGAACGCGAGCATCGAGAGACCAAAACCCAGGCTGAACAGGGTGCCCGTAGGCCGTCGTCCGAATCGATCACTGAGCCAGCCAGACAACGGGTTGCCAATCACTGCGAATGCGCCACCAATAAAGGTCAGTATCGCGATCTGCGCTGGCAGCCAGCCGTGCACATCCTGCAGGTATTTTGGCGCGAAAAAGCCTGCAGAGTTACCGGCAACGCTGAAGAAGAAGAGCGTACCTGCAAGCATCATGAAGCTTCGCGGATGTTCGCGCGCGGCTCGCCAGACGTTGGAGTACAGGGGAACCGGCGCCGAAACCTGTGCCCGCACGAGTTCCAGTTGGGCGAACACTTCTGTCTCGGGTAACACGCGGCGCCAGTAGG
Organism: Klebsiella pneumoniae; assembly: GCA_945878745.1. Lineage (GTDB taxonomy): Bacteria > Pseudomonadota > Gammaproteobacteria > Pseudomonadales > Azotimanducaceae > SYFY01. Next base: position 3,475 of record CAMDVY010000403.1, read on the forward strand.
CGATGAAGAACAGCGGTATGACGCCCACGAGATAGAGTGCTCTCCATCCATACGGCAGCAGATCGACGAACCCGAACATGAAAGCAGCGAAGCCTGACCCACAAGCCTGGATTGCTGCCGCCGCGCCGATGCCCCAACCACGATGTTCAGGCGCAAACTCTTCAACGATCACGACGGTAGCCAGCACGGCCTCGGCGATGGCGAATGTACGCGCCAAAAATTGCAAGGCAACAAATGACTCCACATTCGGAGCAAAAGCGGTCAATGCAGTGGCCAGTGTGTACCCGACGATGGTCAGCAGAAGGACGCGCCGTCGACCGTAGCGATCGGCGAA
>CAMDVY010000404.1 GCA_945878745.1 Klebsiella pneumoniae
AATCATCGAAGATCGCGGTCGGGAGACCGCTCCTACGAGAATCACCCGCACCGTTGCGGACGGGTCTCAGCTCATATCGGGGTATGGATCGGGAATGTCCAGCTGCACAGGCAGGCCAAAACCCGGAATGGTGATCGAATTGGCACCGAGCCGCAGATCCGAGCCATTGATGACCCCTTCACCGAACTGGTAGATGGCCGAGTTGTTTCCGTTACTCGCGCTTTCATCATACGCCGCAGCAGTGGCAGTTACGTCGGTGTTGCGAGCTGCCCATTCGCGCATGGCGGCACCGCCCCAACGGCGCTCGAGCATGGCCTTTGTGCGATGTGGCGACAGGAAAAAGCCAGTGGCATTGTTTCCGCCAAACCCCTTTGAATTGACAAAGGCGCCCACGTAGCTGTCAGCCTGCGCGCGCACATGGTCGAAGGAAAATCGCAGATTCTTCGTGTGCACGTCGGCAGCGAGGTGGTCGATGGTGGTGATGCCGGGCACAACGCCGTATTGCCACTGTCCGAGTATGGCGGCCAGCTGATCACCACCTGCTGGCGCCATGGTATGACCGACGTAGGCTTTGACCGCGCCGACCAGCCAGTCGGATATGCCGAATTGCCCTGCCATGCTGCTGAGAATATGTGATTCGGTCACCCGATTCTGCGGTGTGCTGGTGCCGTGTGCCTGAATGTAGGTTTGCGTGCGCAGCGCATTTTCGCCCACCATGTTGCGCGCCAGTCCAAGTGCCTTGGCGACCGTCAGATAGTTGCCAACACCTGGACCGGAAATTGACTTCTTGTAGCCGTCGGCATTGACGAAGACATCAGCGGCGCTGCCGAGAATCCGCGCTCCCAGTTGCATCGCGAGTGCATCGTCCATGAGGACCACGTACACGCTGCCTTCCGCAACCGTGAATCCGCAATTGTCGGAAAATGGTCGACAGGCACGCCGATTATCGCAGGCATTGCTGCCATCCAGAGCCATCAGCGCATCGTCTTCAGCGAGTGCGCCCATGGTGCGGTAGCCTTCGATGACGTCAGCCAGTATCGGCGCCTCGGAGTTTCCAACGAAGACGATGCGTTTGTCGCCCCGACGAATGTCGTCGATACCTTGTTTGACGTTATATAGAAAGGTCGCGCAGGCGCCGATGATGCCGGCTGTACCACCGACCGAGCCAAGCACATAGGCATTCACAAAGTCGCCGGGCATCTCCGACAACCCGAAAGACGTGTGTTTTGAGGATGGCCGTTTGCCGAGCATCGGATTCTGCAACAAGCCACCGTACGCTTCGGGATTGAGTTGGCCCATGGCGCTGCCAGAGTAGACGGCGATCTGGTCGCCGCTGACGTGGGCCTTCAGCGTCTGCAGGCTGATGCCGGTGGACTGCAGGGCATCCGATGCGCCGTACACCGCCAATTGCAATCCACGTGGATGACTGCGGGATTGGTAAGTGTTACCGGGGTCGAAACCGGACGGTAACTGACCAGCACTGGTCACCTTGGATACCCGTGCGTCAGGGAACAGGACATCGGTCGGTGCAGAGCAGGTGACTTCCACCGTCCGCGCGTCAACCTCGGCTACTTTCCAGGTGGGAGGCAGTTGTTCTGGGAGCTGCCTTTTCGGCAGACGAAAAATCAGTGTCTGGTCCGGTTGTGCGGAGACCGTCGCTGCGGTCTGGCAATACACCTGGTTGACGTCAAACCCTTCGATGCGACGCACCAGGGTATGGGCGTCAATGTAGGCGCGAACGGTTGGATCGTTCGGATTGCCTGTAACGCCCATCATGGCCGCCAGCGAACGATAGGTCTGTGTACGTGAACCTTCATCCAGGGCATCGATCACCAGGCGACGGTAGGCGTGATCGAACGAGATGCGGCCGGCGGCATTGACACCACCGATACCAACGATGACCGGGAGTGCTGTCACCAGACACTCTCCACCGCAACTGCCGTCGCTTCTCCACCACCAATGCACAACGCAGCGATCCCGCGTTTGCCACCGGTGCGCTGCAAGCCATGTGCGAGGGTGACCAGCAGCCGCGCGCCGGTGGACCCGATGGGATGCCCCTGTGCGCAGGCGCCGCCATAGATGTTGACGCGCTCATGTGGCAGACCCAGCTCCTGCATGGCAATCATCGTGACCATGGCAAACGCTTCGTTGATTTCGAACAGATCGACAGACGATAGCGGCCAACCCAGCCGATCAGCGAGTTTGCGAATGGCGGACACCGGGGCAGTCGTGAATTCACTGGGATGTTGTGAATGTGTTGCATGGCCGATGATGCGGGCCAGCGGTTTGTGGTTACCCAGACCGGCTTCGTTGGTAACCAGCAGCGCGGACGCACCGTCGGAGATGGAGCTGGAGTTGGCTGCGGTGATGGTGCCGTCAGCTTTGAACGCTGGTTTGAGTTCGGGAATCTTCTCGAGTCTGGCGCGACCTGGCTGTTCATCGTCAGCGATGGTGACCCCCTTGAGCACGATCGGACTGATCTCGCTGGCGAGACTGCGATCACTGATCGCGGCACGAGCTCGCAACACAGATTCTGTGGCATAGGCATCCATCGCAGCGCGAGTCAGTTGGTAGGCATCTGCAGTAGCCTGCGCAAAGGTGCCCATGGCTGCACCGGTCTGTGCGTCCTCCAGGCCATCGAGAAACATCGAATCTTTCAGATCACCATGGCCCATGCGCAAACCACTGCGTGCCTTCAGCATGAGGTACGGTGCATTGGTCATGCTCTCTATGCCGCCACTCACGACTGCGTTGGCACTGCCGGCGCGGATGAGGTCGTAGCTCATCATGACGGCCTTCATGCCCGAGCCACACACTTTGTTGATGGTGGTTGCGCCGCAGCTGTCTGGCAGGCCGGCCTGTCGCATCGCCTGGCGTGCGGGAGCTTGTTTGAGCCCGGCGCTGACGACGTTGCCGAAGATCACTTCGTCGATAGTGTGCGGATCAAACCCGGCAAGGCATGCCCTGATGGCGTGAGCGCCGAGTTCTGGTGCAGTCAGACCTGCGAGCTGCCCCTGGAAACTGCCAATCGGTGTTCTTGCCGCATTGGCGATATAGACGCTGTCACTCACTGGATGCTCCTCGGGCGTTGTAACGCAGGTTAGTCACGCGCCCATTCGCGAAAGCGAGGGGCAAGTTCGGCAAAATTGCAGGGTTTGTTGTTGATGTCGAGCTGTGCCTTGATGATTTTCTCCCAGCCAAGCCGCACTGCACCGGTTGAGCCTGGCAGCGCGAAAATCACCGTTGCATTGGCGATGCCACCAAATGCCCGGGATTGAATGGTCGAGGTTCCGATGTCGGCGTAGGAGAGCTGGCGGAAAACTTCACCGAAGCCATGCATTTCTTTGTCGAGCAGCGGCAACAAGGCTTCCGGAGTGCTGTCGCGGCCCGTGAACCCGGTGCCGCCGGTACTGATGATGACCTGCACAGACTCATCAAAAATCCATTGCGAGACCAGTGCACGCAGTGCGTACACGTTATCGCGCACCAGTTGCCGCGCAACAACTTGGTGACCGGCTTCAATCGCCAGCGATTCAAGCAGACTGCCAGAAGTATCCGTCTCCAGTGTCCGCGAGTCAGAGACGGTCAATACAGCGATGTTCATTGCAGTGAGAGACATAGGAGACACAGAGATTGAGTTGAGGGCGTTCAGCCACTAGAGTACGCAGCATTCTAACCAGTCGGCGGCCAGTGGATAAACAGCTCATTGAGGGCGATCGCCTCTATTTGATTGCTGAAAGCCTTGCGCACGACGTCTCTCTGTTCCCTGCGGTCAGTGCCGGGCAAGAGGCCGTGCGAGGTTTAC
>CAMDVY010000405.1 GCA_945878745.1 Klebsiella pneumoniae
GGATGCAGACGACATCCACGATTATCGAAGCCCCGGTGGTGAAGATCGGTAAAAGGACCGCAGTCCTCCTGTCACCAGCAGCGAATGGCAAGCCTGAGAATGACTTGGAACTGGTGCGGCAAATCCTCGATCGCATAACCAGTGGATTCGGTTCTTCCAAAGATGCGACCGTTGAAATGCGACGCATTGAGCTGTCGTCAGTGCAGCAGGGTAACGAGGCCGTCGGCTGGAACGCAGACTATGGCGTCCACGTCGAGGTGGCGAAACGCGCAGACGGACTCCACGCGTCGATACTCCTTCAACCGAACGATCCAAAACGCCTGTCTCATCGGGAGGACATGGTGTATCCCGCAAACAGCCCAGCAGCGTTCATCGATGCAGTCAGCACCGAGGTGCGCGACGATCTCGGCACGATTCTCGATGATCGCAGTGTTGACGAAATGGCGAGTTGGGGTACCAACAACTTGCACGCCTATCATCTCGCGAAAAAGGCGGATACCTTTCAGCGCATACAAACCGTTGAATCGCTTCTTCATGCGGAAGCCATTTTCAAACAAGCCATAGACATCGATGCCGGGTTCGACTACGCCTATCTGTCACTCTCAAACGTCTATTTCCTCATTGCCCAGTCTCCGACCAATACTGAAATCCGCGAACGGATACGAAGGAGCGCCCAAAGCTTGCTACGGGATGTCAGGACAGCCAGCGGAAACCAGCAGACGATCGACTTCATCGAGCGCGTTTACAGGATGCTCTCCGCGGGCAACGCCTTCGATTCCGAGGAGCTGATCCGAGCAGAGTTGCAGCGCCATCCGGACGACATCCTGAGTCTGCGTCTATATGCCAGGCTCCTTCTTGGAGCGAACCTGCTGAGCGAAGGGGTGGCGTATGTTGACCGGGCTATTCTGCTCGCTCAAAAAACAGCCGACTCGGAAGTTGCTGCGGCTCTGGAATCAGAATACGCGACCTCTCTACTTTTGATGGGGCACTCTGAAGCGGCAGTCCGACAGATGAAACGGAACGTCGAAGACTATCCAGACTTCACCGTTTCCCTGCACGGGCTGGCTAAGGAGCTGACTAGAATGGGGCGAGGTCAGGAAGCAAACTTCTACCTCGCACGACTTAAGAACAGCGATGAAGTCTGGGGCGCGTACACCGAAATGTTGATGGTAGCAATCAACGGAAAAGCGAAACTCGGGACAGCCCGGATGGAGAGCATGTTCAAGAACCCGCTAATCACAAACTCGGGGCGCGGTGACGTCTGCTTCATCTTGGGAGATGTCGATTGTGGTGTTCGCTTCTGGCACGAACTCGAACCTGCTTTCCTGCCCTTGTTCTGGCAATACCTGCCGACAATGGAACTTTACTATCCGCAGGAAGTCGTCTTGGATGCACGCTATCAGGCAATGCTGGAACAACTCGGCATTGGCAAGACGTGGCGAGCCTACATGCGCGAGCGTGCGTCTGAGTTATCTCAAGTAACGGGTATCGAAGTGAGCAAAGATGTCTCCACCGAGGATACTGCTCTAGATTAGTTCCGATCTGACCTTCCATCCCTCGCTTCTACGCACATGAACTGGCTGGGGTGATGCCAGAACTTTCCCGGCTCAGAGCAGGTACCTCACCAGACCGCACAGCAGTCGTCATGGAGCCGACAAACAAAACTGAACTGAGAAGATGCCTGTGCCGCTCAACAAACAACTCACGAGGACACACTCGGAGTCTTGTTCGCCAAGTGCAAGCGTTTAGCAACTAGTTTCCAAGAGCACGACTCACCGGGAAAGATCTGAGATGCCACATCGGATCTCGACACAAACGCAAAGGTCCACGCGAGGTCTGTTCGCATAGATCCCTTGGCCCATCCGTGGACCACTGGCCAACAACCAGAACAATTCGCGACAGACTTGGCATCGCGGCGTATTCTCGGTTGCTCACCAAACACGGTGCCATCATGTCTCGTACGTTACCTTTCAGTTCCAAGCTGGGGTTCGGGGTCGGCCAGACTGCCGAGGGCATTACGCTCGCGGTGTTTGGCACCTTCACGCTGTTCTACTTCAATCAGATCCTCCAGGTCTCAGGCGCCCTCACGGGCCTGGCACTGGGCATTGCACTGTTCTTCGACGCCATCACCGATCCACTGGCCGGGTCGATTTCGGATCGCCTGAAGACCCGTTGGGGGCGTCGTCACCCGTTGATCGCGCTGTCTGCAGTGCCACTGGCGCTCTGCATCATCGCCCTCTTCAATCCGCCTGACGACATGTCCGAGTGGTTCTACTTCGGCTGGCTGGTCACCTTTGCCGTACTGGCGCGGTTGTTCCTCACGCTCTATCACATCCCGCATCTGGCATTGGGCGCGGAGATGGCACACGACTACCTTGATCGCACGCGCGTATTTGCCTACAGCCAGCTATTCGGGACATTGGGAGCCGCCGGGTTTGGCTTCCTGATGCTCACCTACTTCTTTCCATCAACGGAACAGTCACCACACGGGATGCTCAACCGCGAAGGTTACCCTCCCTTTGCGTGGTGTGCGGCCATCGGGATCATCGTCTCCATCGGCCTTTTTATGTGGGGCACATTCAAGGAGATTCCACATCTGCCTGAAGCACGATTTGCCGTCGAAGAACGCCTGACTGCCGGACGACTGTTCGGCGAAATCATGACCGCCTTCAGCAATCGCTCCTTCTTCATGCTGTTTGCCGGTCTGTTTTGTGCCGTGATCATGCTGGGGATTGAGGGGACATTCATGGTGTACATGTACGTCCACTTCTGGGAGCTGCCAACCGAGAGCATGCGCTGGATGGGACCAACGGCCATTGCGGCACTGCCCATCTCCATTGCCCTTGCACCACTGCTGACGCGCAGGTACGACAAGCGGCGAATCCTCATCGGGCTGTCGACCATCATCATTCTGAATACCAACGTGATGATCTGTCTTCGACTGTTCACCGATGTCCTGCCTGCCAACGGCACACCTGAGCTGCTGACCATTCTGCTCAGCTTCGTGTTCATTGGCGGGCTGGCCGGGCCGGCGGTGATGGTCACCCTGAATTCCATGTTTGCCGATATCGCCGACGAACAGGAGCTGCTCACCGGTGAACGTCATGAAGGCATCATCTTTTCTGCACGCTCTTTTGCGTTCAAGGCTGCCGGTGCGCTGGCCAGTGTTCTCGGTGGCATAGGCCTGGATCTGATTTCGTTTCCTCGCGGCGCATCGCCTGGCGAAGTACCCGAGGACATCCTGTTCATGCTCGGCATGGTGGCCGGACCACTGACCTCCATCTTCGGCCTCTTGATACTCCTGTTTTATCTTGGGTATGGATTGACGCGGGCTCGTGTCGAAGAGATCCAGACAATACTAACGTTGCGCAGACGCGAGGCGACGACCCAACCTGCGCAATAAGGCGGTCGTCAGAGCGAAGTTCGGTCTTGCTTAACCTTGATTCGACAATAATCGGTAGAGTTTCAGTCACACCACCCATCGCAACGTCGGGCAGCGCTCCCCCACGATAGCGGTGGTCTAATTGTAGGAGCGGTCTCTGACCGCGATTACTGGTTTCATCAAAGATCGCGATCAGGAGATCGCTCCTACGAGTCTCGGATGCTGGGGATCGCGATCAGGAGATCGCTCCCACAATTGATTGAATCTGCCAACTCCATTGGCTGTGACCTTACGCTTTGATTTCCGCTGCTATCCCTTCCCTCTCCGCGGTCAATCGTTCCCATGCTCTGAACACCCAATCACACGATCAGCTGACTGCGCGCTGCAGCGCCGGCCGCGCTTGCAGTCGTTGCAAGTAG
>CAMDVY010000406.1 GCA_945878745.1 Klebsiella pneumoniae
TTGGGCAGCAGCGCCGCTTTCTGTGCCGATGAACCACCAATATTGATGATCGTTCCGCCCACCCACACGGTCGAATAGAGCGGGCTGGCCAGGAGGGTGCGACCGGTTTCTTCAGTCACCACGCCTAACCCTTTGTAGCCAAACGCCAGACCACCATGCTCTTCTGCCCAGGGAATACCGGCCCAGCCGAGATCGACCATGGCTTTCCAGGTCGCCCGATCGAAGCCATCCGGATTTTTCTCATCCCGGATTTTGCGGAACTGACCGATGGGCGCCTGGTTGGTACAGAAATCCCTGGCGCTGTCCTTGAGCATGTTCTGCTCTTCGTTCAGGATCATGGGCATCCTGGTATCCCCCGTTTTCGTGGCTGACTGGTAAGTCGGCGATCAAACCAGACTCATTCGGCATTGTCCACGCCAGATCCTGAGTCCAGCAGACGGCGAACCCGACTTACAGCCCGCTTACACCTTTTACAAGCCGCTGGCATCGCCGATGGACGCCACCCGATACGATCCTTGGTGAGATTCCTCACCAAGTTTGAAGCGAAATTGTGAAGCAGATCATTGTTCTCTTGATCGTTACCCTGGCACTTCCCGCCATGGCAGCTGCAGGCGACTCTAATGCTGCCTCCTCAGTGTCCGGAATCGACTGGACGGATTTGATGTCTTTCTTCCTGGCCGCCCTGGGCATCGCTGGTCTACTTATCATCCGACGCCAGGTCTCTCATCTCTGATCCCCCGGCCGGACTCCGGCCACTGATCTCCTCACTGTTACCTCACTGTTACCTCACTGTTACCTCACTGTTACCATGGCGGCATGACTGTCGCAGATCTCGAATTCCGACTACAGCGCACGTTGCCGCAGGCCCGCCTTGAAGTCGATGTCCTGCGGGATTGCAATGGAATCCGGCTTGCCCTCATCAACCATGATTTTCCGCTGGGGCCCCTCGATCCCGATGTCATGCGTGCCGTCATTGCGGCCCCCGCGTACTGGGCATTCTGCTGGGGCAGTGGTTTGGCCTTGGCACGTTATCTCCTGCAAACTCCAGAGCGGGTCCGTGACCGGTCCGTTCTCGATTTAGGTTCAGGATCCGGCATCGCCGCAATCGCCGCTGCACGTGCAGGTGCCGCCCGCGTGACTGCCTGTGATATCGACCCGGATGCCCGGCTTGCCACGCAGGTCAACGCCGAGCTCAATGAATCTGCGATCGACGTGGTTGACTCCCTGAGGGCCGAGCATGGGCGATTTGATCTGGTGCTACTGGCCGATGTCCTCTACGACAAGGCCAACTTCGGCTTGCTGGAACTGGCCGGAAGCGTGGCTGGTGAGGTGATAGTTGCCGACTCCCGCATTCGCGAACTGGATCGAGCGGACTATCGGGAAACCGGTCGGCTGGAGGCGCTAACCTTGCCGAATCTCGGTGAGTTCGACGAGTTCCGGCTGGTGCGGTTTTTCGAGCGGCAGTAAAACTCTACCTGCAGGGTTGGATCAGGGCGCCGCGCGAAACAAAAGCCCCGCCGTCGATCGATACCGGGCTTTCATGATCGCGACCTCGGTGCGCGTTTTCAGATCGCGGTGCCATGCCAGTGCACGACGCTGGTCGGGGAAATCAAAGACCAGCATCGCGCTCCAGTCCTGATCGCCTTCGAGCCTGGCAAGCTCCCGGCGCCTGGCCTGACTGCCGCCGTGCATCTTGACGGTCGCAAGGAAGGGCTCGATCTCATCCCTGGACTGGCCATTTCGACGAGCCAGTAACCAGACCACCGTCGCTACCCCACCTTCGGCGGCGATCACTTCCGCAGTCGTGGGCTGTGCCGCCATGACCAGGCGACCGGACCCCGCTCGCACAATGGCCTGGAATCGTGGATTGGTGCGCAAGCGAAAATAGTCCGCGCCCGTCGTCAGCGTGTAGATGGTCAATCGCTGCCACTCATCCAGACTCAGATCGCCATCCAGCAACTCGACGAGTTGCCCCTGGTACTGGATCTTGCCGCTTTCTTCCTGGACCAATTGAGCCAGCGATTCGACGTCTCTGGCAGCAGGCTGAGCAGCAGCAGGGCCCACCTGGGAAAAATCGAGAAACAGCACCGCCTCTTTACGCAGTTCCTTGTTGATGAGCAGATTGATTTGCGGCCCGAGCCACCATGCCATACCCGCGCCGGCTGCCAGCAGAGCGACCACAAAAACAAGGAATATCACTAGGTGGCGGTTCATGGCGCGATCATAGCCCAACACGTGCAGCGGGTAGGCCTTTTCGATAGAGTCGGCCCACTCTGAAATCAATCGACGGGAGCCTACGCATGTATCAGCAAATCACCTACGAAGTACGGAATCCGGTTGCGATCATCACCATGAATCGACCGGAGGCGCTGAACGCGTTCACCAATCGCATGCTGGCGGAAATCAAACACGCCCTGGCCGCCGCTGAACAGGATCCGGCAGTCGTTGGCATCGTCCTGACCGGTGCCGGCAGAGGATTTTGCGCAGGCATGGACATGAATGCCCTCAATTCGATGTCCGCCGGACCAGGCCAGCGCGAAGACCTCTCCATGTTCGAAGCCAATCCCGGTGACCCCAGCCTCGGCGACAACTTCAAGGTCTCCTTTACCTACATCATGTCCATCAAGAAGCCGTTGATCGCCGCCATAAATGGAGCCTGTGCAGGCCTGGGCTTTGTTTTTGCGTGCCTCGCCGATATGCGTTTCGTCGAGAAGCAGGCCCGATTCACCACGGCATTTTCCCAGCGCGGCCTGATCGCTGAACACGGCGCGAGCTGGATACTGCCTCGCCTCATCGGGTCAGGAAAGGCACTCGACATCCTGTGGAGCGGGCGCAAGTTCGACGGTGTCGAAGCGGAGCGGCTGGGTCTCGCCGAACGGCTGGTTGAAACCGGAGCGGCCTGCGAGACCGCGGTCCAATACCTCACCGAACTTGCCAAGGTGGCATCACCCACTTCATTGCGTGTGATGAAGGCCCAGGTCTATCGACATCTGAACATGCAACTGGGTGAATCCGTCAGTGAGTCCAACGAGTGGATGGCAACGTCCCTGAAGCGTGAAGACTTCAAGGAAGGGGTGCGTTCATTCATGGAGAAGCGCGCACCGAACTTCCGCCGTATCAGCAACGACTGAGCACGTCATGATGGAAATGAGCGAGCTCTTCGCGAATGAAATGAGAGAGCACACCGTAACGGTGCGCGGTGTGCGCCTGAGGATACTGGATTCCGGTGAGCCCCAGCAGCCGGACAACGCCCCGGTACTCCTGTTTCTGCACGGCCTGCGGGATGTCGCCTGGGCACTCATGCCTGTTGCCCAGCCCTTCGCCGATCGTTACCGGATCGTGCTGCCCGATCTGCGCGGACACGGTGGCAGCGACAACCCCGGTGCCTATTCGATGGAGCACTTTCTCATCGACCTGCATCGAGTGATCACCGATCACGTCGGCAGACCGGTGTGGATTGTCGGCCACAGCCTGGGCGGCCAGATTGCCTCCCGTTATGCCGCCGTCTTTCCTGAGCAGGTTCTGGGTATGGTGCTGATCGAGGGGCTCGGGCCTCCCACATTTCCCGTCTCGGATGACCCGGCTGGCTGGATCCGCGGTTACCGCGAACGAATGCTCTCCCGATTTGGCGAATCGTCACCGGGGCGAGACCTGCAAACCATCGAAAACGCGGCGAGCAGACTGCTGGCCAACAACCCCCGTCTGCGGCCAGAAACCGCACAGGCGCTTGCTGCACACGCCACCCATCGCGATGCACAAGGCCGCCTGCAGTGGTCATTTGACTCTCATGCGGC
>CAMDVY010000407.1 GCA_945878745.1 Klebsiella pneumoniae
GCCGCACGCGAAAAACTTGAACTGGAAAACCGCAAGCAGATATCGGAACTTGCGCCTCTGCGTACCGAGTTTGTGCAGGTTCGGTATGCGAGCGCCACGGCGTTGTTCGGCTTGTTTCAGGGTGGTGGTGGTGAAGAAGGAGGCAGCGACGGAACGAGTTCGATGCTTTCGGACCGCGGAAGTGTGATCGTTGATGAGCGCACCAATTCGATCATCATTACTGATACGGCAGATCGTCTCGAGAACTTTCGGCGTGTGATCTCGCAACTCGACATACCTGTGCGCCAGGTCTTGATCGAGGCGCGCATCGTCACGGCGACCGCCAATTTTTCTGAAGAGCTCGGGATCAAATGGGGCGGTGGCCGTATTGATCGAAGCGGGGACAACGCGGTGCGGATAGGTGGGTCAGAAACCACATTGACCGAACTGCAAGGCATTTTCGTTGGTGAAGACAATGAAATTACAACGCCAGGGGACTTGGTCGTGGATCTGGGAGTAACCACGCCGGGCGCAACCAGCTTCGCAATTGGCTACTCCGGGCTTGGCAACTACCTCATTGACCTGGAGCTGTCAGCCTTCGCAAAAGATGGACACGCCGAAGTGGTTTCTCGGCCGAAGGTGATTACCGCTGACAAATCGACCGCCATCATCGAGTCTGGTGTGGAAATTCCGTACCAGGAAGCGACTTCAAGTGGCGCGACCAACGTGTCCTTCAAGGACGCCGTGCTGGCTCTCGAAGTCACCCCGCAGATCACGCCTGATGACCGGGTGATCATGAAGCTCAACGTGAAGCAGGATACGGTCGGGGTCGTGTTCGCCGGCGTACCATCCATCAACACCAACGAAGTGGAAACCGAAGTCCTGGTTGCCAACGGAGAAACTGTCGTGCTTGGTGGAATATTCACGACGGATAAAAACGTCTCCACCACCAAGACACCGTTTCTGGGTGACCTCCCCTACATCGGTAGAATGTTCCGCAATACGATCGAACGTGACGACAAGCAGGAACTCCTGATTTTCATCACGCCTCGGATTATTTCGGACTCGTTGACGGAGCAATGACCCGAGGCTGACCTGTCCAGAACGGGCAGATCGAAAAGGGTTAGACTAGTGGCGCCTCGTGCGCCACTTTTTTTATGGACAAGCGCCCCAACATATTCCTCGTCGGTTTGATGGCGGTGGGTAAAACGACCATCGGTCGTTTGCTCGCCAGTGCGCTGCACATGCATTTCTACGACAGTGACCATGAGATTGAGTATCGGGCCGGCGCCGCCACCAGCTGGATATTCGAAAAAGAAGGCGAGGGCGGCTTTCGTGATCGCGAGGAACAGGTGATTGATGATCTTTCATGTCGGCAGAACATCGTGCTCGCGACCGGTGGCGGAGCAGTGCTTCGCGAAGCCAATCGACAGCACCTCGCTGCACGAGGTGTAGTCATACATCTGGATAGTCCGATCGATCGCCTGGTGGAGAGAACCAGCAAGGATCGCAACCGTCCCTTGCTGCAGAACGGTGATCCGAGGCAGACGCTGACACGGTTGATGAATGATCGTGCGCCGCTCTACGCCGAGGTGCGAGATTACTGCTTCCTGACTGATCGCCAGAGCCCGAAGTCGTTGGCCCGTCACATTGAAGACACGCTGAGATCTGATGGAGTTATCGATTGAAGACGTTGCGCGTCGAACTTGGCGAACGCAGTTACCCTATTTACATGGGCGCGGGGTTGCTTGAGGATCGAGCGTTACTGCAGTCGATTGTTCCCACCCGGCAGGTCGCCATAGTTACCAACGATATTGTGGGTCCACTCTACCAGGAGCGACTCATACGTGGGCTTGACCGTGAACAGGTCGATGTCCTCACACTCCCCGATGGCGAAGCAAACAAGACACTGGACACGTGGGCCGGGATACACGACTTTCTTGCCACTCGTCGTCACAACCGTTCAACGACGATCATTGCACTAGGTGGTGGAGTGGTCGGTGATATGGCCGGTTTTGCGGCTGCGACCTGGCAGCGTGGTGTTCGGTTCGTGCAGATTCCGACCACACTGCTCGCGCAGGTTGACTCATCCGTAGGCGGCAAAACCGGCGTGAATCTGCCAGCGGGCAAGAATCTTGTTGGCGCATTCTTCCAACCGTCGGCTGTACTGGCAGACACGGACTTTCTGATCACATTGCCGGATCGCGAGTATCGAGCGGGCCTGGCCGAAGTGCTGAAGTATGGCGTGATAGCTGATCCGTTTTTCTTTGGATTTCTCGAGCGAAACATCGACGCAATACTGGCTCGTGAAACAAGCGTGCTCACTCACTGCATTGAGCGATCCTGTGCAATCAAGGCCGAGGTCGTGGCAGGCGATGAACGTGAAGATGGTCGACGCGCGATTCTGAATTTTGGTCACACGTTTGGTCACGCCATTGAAAAGCTGGCCGGCTACGGTGAATGGCTGCATGGCGAAGCGGTAGGTCTTGGCATGGTGATGGCAGCCGACTTGTCCTGTCGCCTGGGCCATCTTGACCGGTCTTCAGCACGTCGAATCAAGGCCTTGGTAGGAGCGTTTGGTTTACCGGTTTCAAGAACGTCCAACCTTCTGAACGCTGAGGCGATGCGTCACGCGTTCGGCATGGACAAGAAGGTGATGGATGGTAGAGTGCGCTTCGTGCTGGCGACTGCACTTGGTCACGCCGAGATTCGCGACGACGTGACCGACCCAGCTCTGGACGCAACTCTGAACACGGACTCACTCTGCAATTCTGATGGCTGACGGTGAACTCGGCTTCCTTGGCTTGACACATAATCCGTTTGTTGCGGAAAGCAGTGATTTTTTTGAGGGTGGCGATCGAAAGACGCATCTGGAACAGGTGCGTCATCTTGGGCAGTGGACTCGCCACGTCATCCTGGTTACTGGCCCGCTTGGTGTGGGCAAGACAACTTTGTATCGCCAGTTGTCGATGACGCTGGAGCCCCGTGTAAAAGCGGCCCGGCTCAACGGTGTACTGGTGAACACCTCGAGGGATGTGTTGAGTTCGATTGCACAAGGGCTCGGCGCGACGGTGAGTGCTGACGCCAATGTTCAGACCATCGCCCAGGCACTGGCCACCTACATCATCAGCCAGGATCGACAAGGGCGCTTCTGCCTGGTGATGGTTGATGATGCTCAGTTGCTTGACCTGCAGTCACTGGAGGAACTGCTGAAGCTGACTCGCACCAGTCCAGCCTATGTCTGTCTGTTTGGCGAACCAGGCCTGGTCAGTTCCATTGCCAAACCCGCAGCGCGCAATGAACTGTCGTGGCATGAGATTCGTCTCGCAGGGCTCTCGCTGCCGGATATCGAAAAGTACCTGACCTGGAAACTGTCACTCGCGCAATATCGAGGCCGACTCCCTTTTTCGCCCACGCAGCTCAATCGCCTTGCCAAGTTATCCGGCGGTTTGCCGGCAGCCATCAACCATGTGGGCGCCGAGTTGATTGAGCGCCTCGAGTCCGGCAACACCGGGGGTAGCGGTGTACAGTTTCCGGTCGCCCATGGACTCATCGTTGTCTTGCTGGTGGTTGTCGTCAGCCTTGCTTATCTGGTTTTGAATGGGTCGCAAGATGATGTTCCGGATAGTACGAAGATCAGCGTGTCGCAGATCGAGTTGCCTAGGACCACACACGCGGCGGAGGTGCCTGCAGACGCAGTGATCGAAGAAGAGTTGCCGGCACCAGAAATCTCTTCAACTCAACCGAGCGCACCCGTAGAGCCCACGGAATTTTTGTCGACTGTCACTGAAGTGCTCCCGGGTCCTTTGCC
>CAMDVY010000408.1 GCA_945878745.1 Klebsiella pneumoniae
CTTTCAACTCGGCAGCCCGCACCAGCACCTGGTAGCGACCCTCGACACTGGTCTCACCCACACGCTCGATCCGTGTGGCCTGCAGGCGTTTGTCGATCACGCGATAGATTCGATCATTCTCGTAAATGGACTCAGTTGGCAGCGCTACCAGATCCGCTTCTGCCGGCAAGGTGAGGCGGGCGCGAAGCACACGACCGATGATCGATGTTTGAGCAAGGGCATCGGTCGGCAGAAAAAACGCATCAACACCACTCTGACCGCTACGCACCTGTCGTCCCATGCGGGCAAGTTTGAATTCACGGCCGTCCTCGGTAACCGCAGGAACCGAAACATCAGCATCCAGATAGCGTTCCAGCCGGCCAACATATCGATCCGGTACCTCCAGCCTAAGTTCGAAGCTGTCGGTGGACGAAATTTCCAGCAGTGTCTTGCCAGGTACATTCATCTCGCCGGCAGCAACGGTCACGTTGAGGATCGGACCATCAAATGGTGCGCGGACAACGGTCTCATCCAGATCAACCCTGGCCTGTTCCATGCCGGCTTCCGCGGCTGCGAGGTCCGACTGCGCCTGAATCAGTCGGTTGGGAAGATCGGCAAGTACACATTCCTGAGATTGAAAGCGGATGCTGGCTTCTGCGGCCTGGCCCTGCACTTCGTCGAACAAAACCTGGGAGATCAGCCGTTTGGTCAACAGTTCACGATGGCGTTCCAGCTTTGACTGCGCGGCGTTGTGCAGCGCTGCATAGTCTTTACGGGTTCTCTCGGCCAGTTCGAGCTCGCTGCGCATCGATTCCAGTGCCGCTTTGGCGCTGTTGCGCCGTGCTGCCATTTCCTTGAGCCTTCGCTCCACGTCACCGGCGTTCAGGCGGATGAGTTCGTCGCCTGTTCGAACCTGATCACCTTCACGGACCAGTACCTGACCGACGCGCACCATGAGGTCACTGGAGAGGGCGGCACGTTGATTGGCTTCGTATCGACCGAAGACACTGAAACTAGGTCGCAGATAGGCGGGCTTGACCTCCATGACCGTGATGGGCCAGGCTTTTTCGGCAGCTTCCTCAGGGATTGCGTTCGGGCCGGTGGCAAACAGAATCCCTGTGACCAGGGCTGTGCCGCCAACAATGTACAGCGCCGTTCGGTACTTTGTTGCCAACGCTGAAGTCATGGCTTTCATGCTGCTTCTCCCTTCATCTCAATTAAATCAGTCGATGGAGACCTGCGTGTTTTCCACCAGTCGCTGAAACGCTCCAGCAAGACAATCAATGCTGGAATCACGAAGAGCACCAGTGCAGTGGCAAATGTCAGCCCGAAGCACAGCGTCACCGCGATCGGGGCCACCATGAATGCAAGCGTCGACGTGACGAACATCAGCGACGCAAGGCCAACCACGGTGGTCAGCGAAGTCAGCATCACCGCCCGGAATCTGGAGGTGATGGCGTGTTCGAGCGCCTCCGGAATGGGAAGTCCCTTTTCGCGGTCTTCCTTGAAGACGCTGATCAGGACGATGGAATCGTTGACGACGATGCCGGTGAGTGCAAAAAAACCAAGCAGGGACATGGCCCCGACATCCCAGCCGGTGACCCAGTGGCCAATCACCGCTCCGGTAAACCCGAAAGGAATGGCCATCATGATCGCCAGTGGCCAGAGCCAGGACGAAAAGGTCCAGGCGAGAATCAGGTAGATCAGTAGCAGGGTCAGTACGCCGCCCAGGGCCATGGTGTTCAGGATGACGGCATCCTGTTCTGATTTGCCGCCTAACCCAAATGTCAGATTGTGGGCTTCCAGAATCTTCGGCAGATCACGAGTCTTCAGTGATTCGATGAGCGTCATGGCATTCGCCACATCGCTGTCGACATCGGCACTGATGCGCACCGCCATCTGCGCGTCGGTGTGACGTATGACGTCGATACCGCGCCGGTTGTACAGTTCGGCGATGTTGCCGAGGGGCACCAGGTTATTCGCCGGTGTTTTGATGGGGAACTGCTGCAGCTGACCGAGATCATCCTGCTCGGCGTTTGGCAGAACAAAACGTACTTCGACCTCAGTTTCGTTTTCGTTGAAGATTTGCACGCGAGCGCCGCTGTAGGCTGCTCTTAACTGAGCCCCCACTTCAGAGGTGGTCAGCCCGAGATCGCGAGCGCGTGGTGTCAGTTCGAAAACGATCTGCTCCTTGCCAAACGGGAGATCGTCCACCACGTTGGCAACGCCAGGGTAAGCGGCCATGGCCGCTTTCAGTTCCTGTGCGCCCGATTTTACAGAGGCGAGATCACGGCCACGCAACACGAGCGTCACGTCCGCCTGGCCACCATTTTTTCCGCCGTCGATATCAACCATCATCTGCTCGACGAATGCTGGCTGGGAAATTTTCTCCCGCCAGAGTTTGATGAATTCCGCAGGCTCGATATTGCGATCTTCCTCAAACGCAAAATTCGCATTCAGTGATGCGTATTGTTCACCTACCATGTTTTCGTTGGCGAAATTCGCAAGGTTCAGTCGGGTTGTTGACCCTTCGATGTTGACGAGCCCAGTGTCCTCGTTGGTTTGGTCGAGGGTTGTTTCCAGGTGACGAATGAAGTCCTGTCGGTCACGCGCTGTCGAACCGGATGCAAACTGGACGTTGGCTTCGATCGCCTCGAAGTCAAAACCCATCACGAGATTGAAAGGCACATGCTGGCTGGCCATGAGGGCAACGGCGATGAAGGTGCCGGCGAGGGACAGGCCCACGGACGTGCCGGGATGTGCCAGCGAATAACGCACGCCGGTGAGAAGCGGGCCGTCGCGAAATCGCAGAAAGGCTTCGTTGAATTTCAGTCGCCATCGAACAGCATCCCATCGGGATGGTCTGCCGAGACTCCCCCTCAGATGCCCCGGCAACACCAGGAAACACTCGATCAGTGAAGCAGTAATGACGCAGAGTAAAATCGTTGGCAGTGCCAGGATCATGTCGCCCATGACTCCGCCGATGATCAACAACGGCAGAAATGCCGCCAGGGTCGTCAGCGATGAACTCATCACCGGCGCCCACATGCGTTGTGAACCCATGGTTGCGGCGTCGAGGGCAGTTGCACCTGATTCGTATCGTGTCACGACGTCTTCGGCCACGACGATGGCATCATCAACGACGATTCCCAGCGACATGATGAGGCCGAGGAGGGCAACGATGCTGATGCCGTAGCCGAAGATCAGATGAAAACCCGCAAGTCCCAGCAGCAACGCCACCGGTATGCCAGCGGCGACCCATAACGCTACTCGGGTGTTCAGAAATACGTAAAGGACCAGCAGCACGAGCAGCAAGCCAGTCCAGCCATTGGTCCAGATCATCTCCAGCTGCGCGCCGAGCAACTTCCAGACATCCATGGATTTTTCGGCCGTCACGCCTTGCGGCAGGGTGGGTGTAACCTCTTTGAGCCAGGTGTCGACGATACGGTTGCCGAGCAAAGCGTCTGTTTCGGTGCGTCGAAACAGGACCATCTCGATGGCTGGTTTGCCGTTGGACAAGACGATCGGTTGACCTCGTTCCGGGCGTTTTTCGATCTCTGCGATGTCTCCCAGATGGAAAACACCGTTACCGGATTCGATGGCGAGGGACTCAAATCCCTCTGCGTCGCGTACCTGATCAAGGCTGCGCAGGGTATGGGCGCCTTGACCGATCCCGACGGTTCCGGCCGGAACATCCGCACTCACTGCTGCCACTTGTTGCGCAAGATCATTCAACGACAAGCCCATTTGTTGCAGCTCGCGGCTGCCGACCTGCAGGGCAATTTCCATTGTTGGCAAACCTGAGTAG
>CAMDVY010000409.1 GCA_945878745.1 Klebsiella pneumoniae
ATCTTCCAGTGACCAATCGATCAGATTCGCCATCATCTGGACTGTGTTGCCGTAAAACGTACCGTCCGCCGCACCCACCATGCGGAGGGTCTGATCAGCCAGAAAACCATTGGACGCAAAGACAAAGAGTCGCGCCGACTCCGGCGAGTGCTCGATGACCGAGCCATAGACCGGCTGTTTCGCTTCCTTGTCAGCAGCCTGGTCGCCGTCAGGTGCGGCCTCAGCCGCCGCAGCGGCGTTAAGCAACGGCGATGGCTTGCCTTTGAAGAAGGATTCGAATCGACCTCGCAGGCCGACCGCGATCATCTGACTGGCCAGCTCCCCCTGTGGCGTGAACGCCGACAATCCCTGGTCATCGTACTTGGGAATCACATTGGTATCGGTTGATGTCCAGCTTCCCTCACTCGAGGTCAGCAACGGGGTGACTTCAAGGGCACTCTTTGCAGACTCACTCAGGACGATCGGTGATGCCCATGGCACTGTCAGTTGTGGCAGTCCATCGAACACCGGCAGATCTGCCATACCGGAATCGCGGACATCAACAAAGTAGGGGTAGTCCAGCATCACCAGTTCCTGGAAGCTGAAGCCACTCACATTGCGGGTGACCGGCACCGGGAACGGTGTGTTCTGCGGATCCATCACCAACGACCTTCCTATGCTGACACCGTGGTGTTCCAGCCACTCTTCAAGTCCCGTGGTCTGTGGTGTTGCCACCAGACTCTGCTCCTCTAACAGCGCATCAAACGCCGCTGCCGCAAGCACTACCGTGCCACCTTGCATCAGGTACTGATCGACGGCAAACAGTTGTGTGTCACTGAGGCCTTCCGGATCCACCAGCATCAACATCTCGACACCCGCAGGCACGCGACCTTCATCAAGCGTCGTGGCTTCCACTTCGAAGTCGCTGGCCAGGAAATCACGCAACTGTGTGAACTGGCTGCCTTGTTGTGGCATGAAAGGTGACTGACCACCGACAGGTGTCGGGGTGACCAGGGCAACGCGCTTGAGCAAACCCTTGGCAAACCGCTTCAGCCCCTCTTCGATCCCTTTGGTTGTCGCTTCTTCCGTCAGCCCTTCGGGCAACGGAATCTGTACGACCAGACCGTTCTGATGCAGCGTCAGATAGTAGTAGAACGTGTTTGCATCCAGGAGGCTGAGCGCCATTGGCTGGAATCCATATTCCTTCTGGATATCCGCCGCCACTGCACCATCACCTTCTTCGGGATCAAGGAATTCGATCTTGAACTTGTCGCCTGACTTCGCCGCGAGCCCGTTCAACGCCTTGTTCAGCACTTCCCGATAACCGACCAGCGGTTCCGGCAATTTTGCATCTGCCGACAGATAACCCTTGAAGGTGACCGGTTCGTTGATGCTGGCAAAGAGCGAGTCTCCTCCCTGAAAACCGTACAACACCTTCTTGATACTGCGGGTGAGATCAAACTCAGGATTGCGCAACTGCACATCGAGATCCGATTCGCCGATCGCTTTCACCTCGATCAGGTCGCGAAAACTCAGCACTTCGTACTTGTCGCCGTATAGCACCAGCACATCGAAATAGGCATTCACCAGGCTGGCCTGATGACGATCGGCAACCTGGAAAGGAACCGCACGAATGCTGTACTTGGTGTTGGCTTCGTCTTCCAGCTCCGGGTTGGACGCGGGATCGACGATTTCCACTCTCACCTTCCCATTGCCGGCGATCTCATACTCGCGCAACAGATCTTTCATGCGGGGTGCAAGCGGCGACAGCAGCGGGTGCGTCTTTTCACTGAAATACCCGCGGATCAACAGGGGTTCGCGCAGTTGACCGAGGTACGCACGGGTTGCATCAGAGATCGAATAGATGCGTCCTTCGGTGAGATCAAATCGAAAACCGCCGACATTTGCGAGCCAGACGTTGGCGAGCAGCAGATTGCCAACCAGCAGAGCGGTGCCCAGTTGCCAGTTCCGGTGTGTGGTCTTGTTGCCATCGTGCGCCCAGCGTTCACGCGTCAGCGCGTAGACATTTAGAGCAAGGAAGACCACAGCAATCGACAGGTAATAGTACAGGTCGCGCAGATCCAGCACGCCGCGCGTGATCGATTCGAACCGTGAACCCGCACCCAGCGACAACAGCAGGTCTGCAAGCCAGCCACCTGACAGGGATACCAGCAGCGTTGATCCCAGCGCGTAGAAGATGCCGCAGACGAGGGCTGCCAGCAGCAACGCCACGATCTGGCTGTCTGATCTCGCACTGACATAGACGCCGATCGCAATATACGAAGCGCCCAGCAACATGGCGGCCAGGTAGCCTGCAATGACCGGGCCCCAATCGAGTTCACCAATGAATGACACGACGATCGGCAATGGCAGAGTCAGCACGAGAGCCAATCCAAGCAGCATCCAGCAAGCGAGGAACTTGCCGAGCACAAATTCCCAGGTCGTTGCCGGTAACGTTGCAATGAATTCGAGCGTTCCCGACCGTCGCTCCTCGCTCCACATCCGCATCGTGATCGCGGCTGACAGAAAGATCATCAGCACCGGCATCCACTCGAACATGGGACGAACGTCGGCAATGTTGCGCGCGAAAAATGCTTCCATCCAGAAGAAGACGAACAAGGTCACCGCCAGGAAGGCACCCAGAAAGAGGTACCCGATCGGCGCACCAAAAAACAGGCTGAGTTCCTTGCGCTCGATTTCACGAATGATTGACAGCCTCATGCTGCGACCTCCTCATTCACGCGACGGAAGATGGTTTCCAGATCCTGCTGCATCGGTGTGATCTCCTGAATCGACGCACCACTGCCAACCAGCGACTGAGCCACGTGGGCTGCGCCCGCATCGACCGCGCCTGATATCTCCAGCAACCAGGCGCCATCATCAACAGAGAGGTTCGTGATCATCGGCAGTGCACGCAGCACACCTTCAACATCGCTGCCACTGGCTCGCACGCGCAACGTGCTGGTGTGCACCAGATCTGCAAGACGCTCATCCACCACCAGTTTGCCCTGCCGCAGGATCAGCGCACGATCACAGATCGCCTTGACCTCCTGCATGATGTGGGTAGACAGGATCACCGTGGCGTGTTCGGCCAGCTGACGGATCAACGAGCGCATGTGCTGGGTCTGTGAGGGATCCAGGCCGTTGGTGGGCTCATCCAGAATCAGGAACTTCGGACGATGCAGGATCGCCTGTGCCACCCCGACCCGCTGTTTGTAACCACGCGAGAGCGTGGCAATCGGTTCGAGCAGCTTTGGTTCGAGTTCTGTTGCCCGAATCGCCGCAGGCACAACCTTGGCGGGATCGAGTCCACGCAGTCGCGCGGCGTACGCCAGATAGTCGGCAACCGTCAGTTCCGGATAGATCGGCAAACTTTCCGGCAGATAGCCGATGTGGGCCTGCGTCGCCTCCGGATGATTCGCAACATCAAGGCCATCGATTCTCACAAAGCCCGCCGAGGGCTCAAGATATGCCGTCAGCATCTTCATGATGGTGGTCTTGCCGGCGCCGTTGTGGCCGAGCAGGCCAACCACTTCACCAGGCTTGATTGAGAAGGACACATCGTCAACGGCGACGAAGTCTCCATAGCGGCGTGACAGATTGACTGCCTCCAGCATGCCTTGCTCCTCTGTCTTATTCGGAGGTGGCACGGTATGCGCTCTGCTCAAAAATTCAAGAGGTACCGGATTCAGCTGGTGTTAACATTTCTTCATGAACGAAATAACGTCAATCATTGGTCCCGCAGGAACTATCGAAGCGATGCTGGATCGTGTGGTACCGGACAGCGCCAGTATCGC
>CAMDVY010000410.1 GCA_945878745.1 Klebsiella pneumoniae
GGGATATTCAGACCATCGATCTGGGTGTGAATGGCCTTCTCAAGCACACTCTCACCGCGCACCACTTCGACAATTCGGCCCGTGAGGCCATCGCGGCCTTCACCGGTGATCTCGACGCGAACGATGTCGCCATGCGCGCCTGCATCGGGTTTGCCGATAAGCTGCACTCGACCACGGTAGTCCTGGCCCAACGACTCCACGTATGGCCAGGAACCCAGCCACACCAGTTCGCCAATGAGAATCCGGTTGGTACGAGCCAGGGTTTCGAGGATCTGCGCCTGGTCGCCGACGATGCGCGCTCGCACGGTATCGCCAGCGCGAACCCGACTGTTCCGGTCGCGTTCGATCGTTACACCGCCAACCTGAAGCACCTTGCCCTGCTGGACGACGACACCGTCGATGACCTGCGCCGTTTCAACCAGATGCCAGGCACCCGATTCGTCCTGTTCCAGGTCGCCATTGCGCAACATGCCGCGCAAAACCTGTTTCAGTTCACGGGTGTCGCGCCCACTGTGGCCGGCAAACGCGTCCTTGAATTCGAGCCAGGAAAGCCCTCGTTGCGCCTCCCTCAACAAGGCGGTTATTGCCGCAGCTGTGATTCTTTGTTGAGTCATGGTTTGACACTCTAGCGATGCATTCAGTAAATTGCGCGCCCCTATCGGTGTAATGGCGGTGCAACGGCTCTGCATCACACCGACTGAGGATCCACCTGCCGAGGTGGTGAAATTGGTAGACACGCCAGCTTCAGGTGCTGGTGGGGGTAACCCCGTGAAGGTTCAAGTCCTTTCCTCGGCACCATTTCTGCATGCATTTGTCCGCATGCGGTTGCCTGCGTCACTCTGACCGCTCTCGTTCTCACTTCGACAGGGCGATGGCACAAAAAGCTATTGTGGCCACCCCTCCCGAGACTCAGGCTCGGCTGCAGGCGCAGGTGGCTGGCGCTCATACCAGGCCACTGGCGACCTGAATCCATCCCAGGCCGCACGTACCCATCGGATCAGCGCAAATGCCAGCCATAGCGACCACCCGAGCATGGCCGCACGATAGATCCACATGGGCAATGATATGACCCACGGCACCGGTGGCAGTTCTCCAGACTGGTCAGTGAACCACTTGAAGAAGTACGCACTAGAGCCGTTACCCTCAATGTGCATGTCGGGGGTAGACAGCAGCGCTTCCGGCACGCTGTAGATCAGCACCAGTACTGTGATGACTGTCAGGCTTCCGGTGAGGATCTGTACCAGATTCTTGGTCGCCGCTGACGCGATCGTCTCCAGCCAGCGTGGTCGAATCGCCAGCAGCAACAGCCACACAGCAACCAGCAGGGTCGCACCCATGTTGCAAAGGCTGAGTCCCGCGGCCAGCAACAATGCATCGGTGCGCGTGAGCGCAATGCCGGGAATACGGGCAATTCCCGCCGCGAGCACCAGTACAACGATCATGACGCCCCAGAACAGCATCGCCGGCCCCATCATCGGACCGCCCAGCAGCAAGACCCAGCGACTTTCGGGAAACTGGACCTCCGTCGTGACGTTGCTGGTCGCCGTCGCAAAAGTGGGTGGCGTTGCGTGGTAGCGGACGCCAATGCTCTCTTCGCTGTTCCAATTGATGAGATATCTCGTGGAGCCAGGCAGCACCGGTAACGCCAGCTGACCATCCTTGAGCGGGATCGGCGCTGAATTGCCATCGATGGTGACGCCCGTCACGGTGCTGGCGGCTTCTGGCAGCTTGAGGCTGTACAACCCCCCCTGGCTCGATCGCAGGTCCATCTCAAGTACATGGGTCGCCAGGCGATCACCGGGCGTAACAACATGGCGCACGCGCTCAACTGTTGAGGTCAATCCTGGAACCGGTTCGGTGGGCACAGCCGACACGGTCAGTGTCTCGCCATTGCGCGGACGAAAGCTGAGCCCTTCACTGGATTCATCCAGCACCTCATCCAGCACCAAGGGCACCCCTTCGTGGGCAACATGCCACAGATTCGAAGAAACCAGCGTCCAGCGTTCGCGTCGGTCCGCAACGGCAGCAGCCTTGAGTACTACCGGTGAGGTCCGTTTGAGGACACTCGAGTATTCATGTTCTGACTCGCTGGCACCGAACACCACGTCCACTGATTTGTTTTGCGCCGGAAAACGGCCATCCAGAATGGATTCATCATCGAGCATGGGCACACTCACGGTGAAGCCGCCAACCGCAGGCGCAATACGAATCACGCGGGTTCGAACCACCCAGTCGAGATCAAACGAAATCGTGCGCTGAATCTCCACATAGGCGGGTGCAGTGTCCTGTTGGAGGCTTTGTTCAGCAACCGACGTCTCGACACGTCGCTGTCGTTCGAACCCAAGTGATCCACCCACGACACGGCCTTCAACAACACCCGAAATCTGCCAGTCCCCCTGATTTTCCAGCACGATTCGTCCAGGCAGGGACGGCAATCCAAGCTCGAATCGCTCCAGATGTGCCACACTGCCGGTTATCAGCACACGATGCACGCCAGCGGGAACTGCGATCTGCAGTACTTCATTCTGACGAGACACATCAGCGGCATCTCCGTCCAGTTCGACAGTGGCTGGATGCCAGACCGAACTTGTCGGTATGGCAAGCGCGACCAGCGATTGGGCATGAACGACCATCTCAAGGCGTGCCTTGCCATCTTCAAGATCAACGGTGAGCAGCTCGACACTTGCGCATTCCGGAAAACACTGAGGTGTGGCGGTAAGCCGCTCTTCGAGTGTTTTCAGGATCTCGGCTGACGGCGTCTGCGCCGCATGAACGAAGCCGGGCAGGAACATCACCATTACCAGCACTGACGGCAACCAGGCGAGAATGGCTCTTGGCGTGCGCGCACGTACGGTGTCATTGCGCAGCAACGACAGAAACAACAAGGCCATGACGAATACTGAAATCAGCGCGGTCAACGCATGACCAAGACGCACCCAACCAGGTGAAGCGAGCATCAGTGACATCGTCTGGGATGCAGAGACCGGGCCACTCCAGTACAACGGGCTGGTCGTCCAATGCCATTGAGGCAAACCCGGGCCAGTCTGAATCTGCACACCTTCCTGATACTTGTTCTGATAGGACTGACGACTGAGTCCGGCCGAGGCCGTGACCATAACTTCTTCGAGCGCATTCTTCCGCATATCCATTTCTGCCGGTGCCGCGGCGGGCATGGCTTCGTCACTGGCAACCTCGGCATAGCTCGCTTGTCCACTCTCGGTGTAACTGTATTCGTTGTGTGCTTCGAGCTGCGGATACACCGTCTGCTGCGCTGAAGTCACCGCAAGATCCAGCGTCGCGAGTGACGTGACCGCAAGCCAAACCCAGGTCACCGTACGGCCAATCGCGACCAGTCGACCTTCAGGGAATCGTTGCACCATGGAAACAGCACCGATAGCAATCAACCAGCTGACGGCGAGGCCTTCATTGGTCGGCAACAGCAACAGCAAACCGGACAGGGCCAGCACTGCAAACATGGCGCGCAAAAACCGGAACGCCAGCACCACTGCGAAGACCAGCACGAAGATGTTCCACAAGGACCACTGTTCAAGCCACGAATCCGGCGCGCTATCCGCACCCTTGGCCCACATCAATCGCCATCCAGGAGGCAGATGAAGAGTAGCGCCCAGAGACTGAGCATCGACCAACCAGCCGTTAGCCAGCTGATCACCCTCACGCGGTACGGCACTGACGGATTCGATGTTGTAGCTGCCTTGTTGCAACTCGATGCCGGGCTCACTGCCGTCCACTGTGTTAACCAGTTCTGCCTGGCCAT
>CAMDVY010000411.1 GCA_945878745.1 Klebsiella pneumoniae
GATGATCTGGCCGCAGTGGCCATGATCGTGGCCGACACCGCGCCCAGCGCCAGACCCGTCGGAATGCGCAAGACGAGCAGCGAAAGCACATCCGATGCGAGCATCGAGACGAGATTGCCGACCAGGATGAGCGAGACACCGACTACGTAGATCCGTTGTGTTGGCCAACGACCGGCAAATCGCGCAAAGGTCAGCACTCCTGCAGCGATCGCCCCGAGTTCCGCTGACGCCACCAGCCCGGCCGAAGAATTTGTCGCGCCATACGCAAGGGCAATCGCATCAACATTGAATGCCATTCCCAGGGATGCTGCAAAAGCGAGCAGCAATACTGCAGTCAGTGCAGTCAGTTGCCACGCGGAAAATTGAATACCCATACAACGAACACTCCAGAAAAAAAAGCTCTTGCTGACTAAACAGACTAAACAGACTGGATAGTGAGATGACGAATGAACATTTCGGTGGCCGCCTTGCCTCGCACACGCAGTCCCAACACCCGTGCATCGGTTTCTACCTGCCGATCGACCACAGCCAGTCGGTCATCCCAGAAAATGGGTCGACGAAATTGCACCTGCGCAACAAAAGAACGCACGGGATGCTCGGACCACAGGCGGGCCGTCAGGTAATGCACCCCCATGCCACCACCAATGATCGGTGCGCGGAACCCGGCTCGACGTGCCGATTCTTCTTCGTAGTGAATACTGTTGCCCGTTGACGAGTAGGCCTTCACTTGCTCGGGAGTCAATTCGTACTCGGCAACGGCAGGCAACGCTTCGATATCGTCGAGCAAAGAGATCGGCCGATCACCAATGCCCCGCGCTTCACCAGCCGTCGGATTCGGCTTGAGTGATTTCCGCGACGCCTCGATGACGGTTTCTCCCGCTGCGGTTGCAAATCGCACGACGGTATGGACAACGTTTCCTCTTGGAACGGGTTCAACTTCGGTGATGCCACCAAAAGCCGTCAGCGACTCGCCAAGCGCCAGCGGGCGATGCTGTATCAGCTGCTGCGCGAGGTTGACGTTGCCTTCAGCGCTGATCCCGCTCTCGATCCCGGCGTGAATTGCCAGGCCAATGAAAAAAGCCGGGTCTGCGACCGGACCAAACACGTCGCTACCGATCCCGCAGGCCGCCAGTTTCGCTTGCTGATGCGCTGTCGAAATCTCAACCCGCATGGGTCGATAGACAAACCCCGGACATGGATCAATCCACTCCATTCCAACCTTCCCCGAAGCATTCCCCTGCCACCAACTGTGGGGCTGCGCTCTGCCTTACGCAATCGCCCGTGCAAGGATGTAAGCAAGTTTTCATTCATTCCAGACAAGAATGTATTGGTGTCCGCCCATTCCAACAAAGTTGGGTTAGAGTGCGCGCCTCTTTCCTCCCGGCCACTCAAGGACGCACCCATGACCTATTCACAACACGTTGAAGATGTACGCCGCTTACTGCTGCAAAAGGGCCACGAATGGCGGGCTATCAAGCCGGATTTTGTTGCCCGGATGCGTCTGCAGAATCGGTTCCAAACGGGTCTCGATATCGCCCGTTATACCGCCGACATCATGCGCAAGGACATGGCGGACTATGACAAGGACCCTGGCAAGTACACCCAATCGCTCGGCGCGTGGCACGGTTTTGTTGCCCAGCAGACGATGATGTCGGTCAAGAAGAATTTCGGCACCCTCGACAAGCGTTACATCTACCTGTCCGGATGGATGGTCGCCGCCCTGCGCTCGGAATTCGGCCCGCTGCCAGACCAGAGCATGCATGAAAAAACCGCAGTGCCTGCGTTGATCGAAGAGATCTATACGTTTCTGAAACAGGCCGATGCTCGTGAACTGCGGCATCTCTTTGCCGAACTCGACGAGGCACGCGCCAAGGGCGCAAACGTCACGCAGATCATGTCGAAGATCGACAATTTCCAGACACACGTCGTGCCAATCATCGCTGACATCGACGCAGGTTTTGGTAACGAAGAGGCCACGTACCTGCTCGCCAAGAAGATGATCGAAGCTGGCGCCTGTGCCATCCAGATCGAGAACCAGGTGTCCGATGCCAAGCAGTGTGGACACCAGGCTGGCAAGGTCACCGTTCCGCATGAGGACTTTGTGTCCAAACTGCATGCGATTCGTTATGCGTTCCTCGAACTCGGCGTAGACAACGGAATCATCGTCGCCCGCACGGACTCCCTGGGTGCTGATCTCACACAGAAGATTCCGGTCGCACAGCGCCCCGGAGACCTCGGACACAAGTACTGTGATTTCCTGAAGGCAACCCCGGTAAAAAATCTGTCGGATCTGAAGGAAGGCGATATCACCATTCACCAGAACGGCGTGCTGAGCAAGCCGGAACGACTCGACAACGGCCTGTACGCGTTTCGCGAAAACACCGGCGTCGAGCGTGTCGTGCTCGATTGCATCACCAGCCTGGAACATGGAGCGGACCTGCTGTGGATCGAAACCGAAAGCCCCAACCTCAAGCAGATCGGTGCCATGGTGGATGAAATCCGCAAGGTCCGGCCGGAAGCCAAGCTGGTCTACAACAACTCCCCATCCTTCAACTGGACGCTCAAGTTCCGGCAGCAGGTCTATGGCGAGTGGAAGGCGGCCGGCAAGGACATCAGCGCTTATCCGGATCCAAAACAATTCGAAAAGGGTCTCATGGATGTGAAACTGGATGAGAGCGAACTCGCACTCGAAGCCGATCGGCTGATCCAGAATTTCCAGGCGGACGCCGCCCGCCACGCAGGCATCTTCCACCACCTCATTACGCTGCCGACGTATCACGAAACGGCGCTGGGTGTTGATCTGCTGTCCGAAGGTTACTTCGGCGCCATGGGCATGCTGGCCTATGTGAAAGGTGTGCAGCGTCGCGAAATCCGTCGGGATCTCGCTTCCGTGAAGCACCAGGATCTGGCGGGCTCCAACATCGGTGACGATCACAAGGAGTACTTCCTTGGCGAGAAGGCACTGCTGGCCGGTGGTGCTGCCAACACGATGAACCAGTTCTAACGACCCACCTCAGCCAAGGAAGATCTGATTATTCAGATCGTCCTTCGCACTGGTTCATCGAACAGAAGACCCGGCTTGCCGGGTCTTCTCGTTTTCGAGTCAGCGATTCATCTTGATCGCAACCAATCAGCCCGATCCAGCCACCCCTCTATCGCCTCGCTGGCAACTTCGTGCCCTGCCGGGCTTGGATGCACCGGGTCGTCCTTGTCATTGCGCAAGCCAACCAGACCCTGGCGCTGAAAGCCACCCAGCAGGTCCATTACAGGCAAATGCTGCCGCATCGCTTCCTGGGCAATGATGGCGTGTGCTACCTGGTGCGGATATCGATTATTGGCATCGGTTTCCAACCAGGGAAACAGGACGATCAATACACGAAAGCCATGAGCATCCCGAAGCTTTGCAAGCTCGGCAAGCGCGTGACGTAAACGGCCGACCCGGTCCTCGTCGCGATACCATGCGGAAGGCAGTTGCTGACCCGCGTCGGCCATCAACGCACGAAGCTCATGTTCATCGGCTCCAATGGGATCAATCTGAACGCCATAGCGTTGCCGAAATGCGATGGGATCGTTCGCCGCCTCCTCGAACCGACGCCCCTGCAGTCGATCCAGCGACACCAGCACCAATTGACCAAGCCGACTGGCCAGCAGCCAAGGTCGTTTCGAGTAACCCCGCATGCGTTCGAGATACTCGAGATTGGCCGACACCACCCCTGCATCGTTGAGGCAAAAGCCTACGATCACCAATTCAGGAT
>CAMDVY010000412.1 GCA_945878745.1 Klebsiella pneumoniae
CTCATTGAACGCGGCATCACCATGGACCCAGACCCGGCCATGGGTCAGCTCATGGAACAGCAGATTGGCAAGGTCACCATCAGACCAGTGAATAAAAGTGTCCAACAACGGATCCCTGAACCACCCCAGTGTCGAATACGCAGGCACGCCACCAATGTTGACCACACTGCCATCGCTACGCAGCCGAGCCGCCATCCGCAACGCAGCCGCCTCACGGAAATAGCCTCGATACGGCAGACATCCAATGATCGGGTAGCACCAATGCAGGGGCGCAAGGGAAAGTGCCGGTGTTGCAACCACGTTCCAAACCACCGCCCGTTGCCTCGTCATGACGAGGCTTCGGTATCGCCCGTGATCCGGCAAATGGAGATGCTCCCGGGCAAAATCGAGAATGGTCTGACTGGTTTCCAGACGAGCGCGCAGTGCTGGAGACGTTTTCGAAGACTTCAGTAGCGCTGGAACGGACTGGCGCTTCAGCAGCAACGAGGTCTGACCCTGCGCGGCCTGACTGTAATAACCCAGCGTGCTGCAGCCTGACAGCAGGCACAGCAGGCACAGCAGGACGAGACCGATTTGGCGGCTCATGCCCCCCCTCGTATACTCACAATCTCATCCACGAACTTGTTAACCGCCATGCCGTTACTGCGCGGAATCTTCGTCCTCCTGGTGGCTCTGTGTGTCACCACCCTGGTCTGCATTCCGTTGTTTTCTCTCGGCCTGGTGGCGCTGATTCTCCCAGGTGCCCCCGGTCGGCGGCTGAAACGATGGCTCGAAGTATGGTTGTTCACCTGGACGGGTTTTAACAAGTTTCTGCTGAACGCCGTGCGAATGACAGACATCCGTCTGGACTGGCGGGAGCTCGACACAGCCTCTACGGACCAATGGTATCTCGTCATCTCGAATCATCAGACCTGGTCCGACATTCTTATCCTGCAGACCATCCTGTGGAACCGGATCCCACCGATCAAGTTCTTCACCAAGGAACAGCTGATCTGGATTCCGTTCATCGGCATCGGCATGTATCTGCTGGGGTTTCCTTTCGTGAAACGCTCAACCAAGGAGCAGATCGCAAGGAAGCCGGAGTTGAAGGGGGCTGATCGCGAATCGATACGCACCGCGTGTCGCCAATTTCGCGAGTATCCCTCGACCGTGTTGAATTTCATCGAAGGCACCCGATTCACCCCAGCAAAACATGAGCGCCTGCGCAGCCCATTCACTCATCTGCTGCCGCCGAAGGTAGGTGGTCTGTCCTATGTGGTTACCGACATGGGCAGTACCTTCAATCGAATGCTTGATGTCACCATCCACTATCCCGGCGGCGCGCCGACGATCTGGGATTTCCTGCAAGGCAAGTGCCGTCAGGTGAACGTCGTAGTCGAAACCTACACCATTCCCGCCGAGGTACTGGCCGAAGGCACCGAACGTGAACAACGCCGTCGCCTCGCAACCTGGATCGATACTGTCTGGCATGCCAAGAGCCATTGCCTCGCGCGTCTCGAAACTGGCCCCACCGCCTCCTGATGTACCTCGAACATTTTCGCTTTGTCCGCGAGCCTTTTTCGATTGCTCCGGACCCTGGCTTCCTCTACCTGAGCGAAGGCCACAACGAAGCGCTCGCGCATCTTCAGTACGGTTTGAATCACGGCGGATTTGTCCTCATCACCGGCGAAGTCGGCACGGGTAAAACGACCTTGTTGCGCAACCTGGTGCGCATGACACCGGACAATATGGATCTTGCGTTCATCCTGAATCCGCGACTAACTGCCAAGGAGCTACTGGAGACAATTTGCGAAGAGCTCGCAGTCGTCCACGACAAGACCACCACGCAATCCATCAAGCAGTACATCGACCTGCTCAACCAGTATCTGCTTCGCGCCCATCGCGAAGGCAGGAGCACCGTGTTGGTTATCGACGAAGCTCAAAACCTCTCACCCGCAGTTCTTGAGCAGATTCGATTGCTCACCAATCTGGAAACCGATGAACGCAAGTTGCTTCGAATCATTCTGATCGGGCAACCGGAACTGGATGCACTGCTGGCGCGCACCGAGCTGCGACAACTGTCCCAGCGAATCACGGCACGATACCGACTCGGACCACTCGGCAGCGCCGAATCATCCGCCTATGTTGCTCACCGTCTCGCAACAGCGGGGGGCAACCCTCGCATCTTCACACAGTCTGCGCTCCGCAAGCTGCACCGAGTGACCGGAGGCATACCGCGCCTGATCAACGTCGTCGCTGATCGCGCACTACTGGGAGCGTACGGTCTTGGCGTGTTTGAAGTGACGCAACAAATCGTCAAACGGGCCGCGGCCGAAGTCATGCCTGATCGACGAAACAACACCCGGGTCGTTGTGACAGCCACGTCGGCATTGGTGGTGATAACACTGGCACTCATTAGCTATTGGGTAGCAGAACGCGAAAATACAATCCCTGAACCCATGGCCCGGATTGGGCCATCGGTAGTTGTCCCGGCAGAAGATGTGGAAGCATCAGAAACCCCGCTCAACCGTGAACCCGCTGACCGATTGATTGAGAACGAGGGTACCGAATCACAAGACACACCTGCGGCTACGGCCACTTCACGAACGAGAATGGTTAGCCGTCCAGCGAGGTCCAACGAAGAGCAGCAGAGATTAGCCTATCGACAGTTGTTCGGTGCCTGGGCCCTGGACTACAACGCGACCACGAGTGGACCGCCGTGCGAATTTGCAAATCGGAACGGGCTGTCATGTACCAGCAAGACCGGCACGCTGTCGGACATCGAGTACCTCGATCTACCCGTGGTGATCGAACTGTGGGACGAAAAAACCGAGCCCTACCACGCTACCCTGCTCGGCCTGAAAGGACCGCTGCTTACGCTGGGTCTTGACGGCACTATCATCATTGCGACGCCTCAAGACCTGCGAGAACACTGGTTCGGCAACTTCACCTATGTCTGGCCGCGACCACCGCTGTATCGTGGACTCTTGAGCGAAGGCGATCTGGACGATAGCGTTGTCGTCCTTCGAGACCGCTTGCAGACCGCTCTGGGGCGCCCGATAACGAGTACTATCCAGAACCTGTTTGACGCCGATCTTGCCAGCGCGCTCCTGGAATTTCAGAAGCGCGAGGCACTGACTCCTGATCGTGTTGTCGGACCGCAAGTTTGGCTCCGCCTTGCCAGGGTGACGGAAAGCAACACGATCCCCAGTCTTCATGAACTCACACCAGTGGGGGCGAAATAGCATGTCGTTCATCGTTGATGCTGCCCGTCGACGCCAACTCGATGAAGAACCGAGCCAGGCGGCCACCTGGGCGTATTCGCAAATGCGCAATCGTCAACGTCGATTGTGGATAATCGTTGGCCTTCTGACGTTTCTCGCCTTGGCACTGACCGCAACGTTGCTTTTCCGCTGGTTTACCGATCAATCGCCTGAAGAGGTTGTCGTCACAGGTGAAGACGCGAGTGTGGCAGGTCCGGTATCGAGTGAATCCGCCATGACCTCGACGACTACCCAGGAACAGACTGTAGACGGAGTCCCCTACTACCAGCCGATTGAGAGCGACACGCCACCCGAAGAAATATATCGAACACCAGTACGACTCGCCGACGCACCACAATCGATACAGGAAGTGCTGCTCTTGTTCCGCTATTCCTCTCATCTGTATTCGAGTGAGCCCGGCGGCCGCTCAATGTCGGTCAACGGTCAACGGGTCCGCGAAGGGGATAGTGTCGATCAATGGTCAGTAGACGAAATCACTGA
>CAMDVY010000413.1 GCA_945878745.1 Klebsiella pneumoniae
GCTCATGCGGCCACCGCCTGGAACGTCCATCTCGCCCTTGCCAGCCGCGGCCAGCGGCAAGCCACTGTCCCACAACAGGCGTCCACGGGGATGTTCGATGAGATAACAGGGCACGAACATATCGCGGACGTCGGTCTCCTCGTTTGCAAGACCAAAGGCCGTGACATCATCGAGGCGAAGCTCACCGCAGTTGAAGACGGTCAGCTTGACGTCGCTCCAGGCTGCGGAGGGCAGCCACAGGCACAGGAGTAACAAGATTCGACGCATGGGCCAGCTCCTTTGTTCGAGCTGTCCACGTTAGCGCTTTTTTTTTGCCAGCGCAGGCTGCTTATGCCGCCTGTCGGGGTTCTGACGCTGGATCGGGGTGCACCTGAACGGGATCGATCACTTCGGGTTCGGCGGAAACAGACTTTCTTGCAATCTTCAACAAGACCCGGTACGTGGACATCAAGTCCTTCATCAGGGCTGCCGGATCGGGTAGTGCACGTTCACAGGCTGTAATGCCGAAAAACAGTGTGTTGGCGTAACTCTGCACAGTGATGTTGACGCCGAGACCGTGCGTTGGAATGGACACAGGATAGTGCGTCAGCATCTTCGCACCATTGAAGAAGAGGGGCGCCTTTGGACCCGGCACGTTGGAAACCACCACGTTCACCGCGGTGGGAACTGCAGTATCCGTGGAGGCGAGCCAGCCGCTACCCAGCGCGCTCATCTGCATCATCCAGGGTAGCCCTGGAGCGGCAACGGCTTGTCTGATCAATCCCAGACCATCGAGTGTCAGCCGCTTCGCATGTTTGCTGGCATCTTTGATGTGCAGCAGCCGCACCATCGGGTTGGCGATTTCAGTGCCAAGAGAAACCCGCATCATGCTCACCTGGTTGTTGGCGCTGTGGTCACCGGGCTTGCGCAGACTGACCGGGCATCCGGCCAAGAGGCTTTCGTTCGGCAGCGCTTCCATCCGGCGCAAGTACGTGCGCAGCGCACCGCCGCACAGTGCAAGGACGACGTCGTTGATGGAGGAGTGCACCGACCCGGCGATCGCCTTGATACCGGACATCGATACCTCGCCGACAGCAAAACTTCGTCCTGCACCGACTGCCTTGTTCAGCGGTGTCGATGGCGCCATGCCGTTGCCGCCGTTCCATTGCGCCTCGGATCCCATCCAGTACTGTTGGAGATGTTGCCAGGCGTCCAGCATGCGCGGCAGCGTATGCAGATATTCGGCTTGCGAACGGGCCAGATTCTCGAAAGCGGATACGAGCGACTGTGCCGGTGATGGTGTTTCCTCCACCAAAGGCGTTGGTTCATTGAGCGAACTGCTGGCCACAACCCCATCGGGCGTTTCGTCCATCAACTGACGGATTGCCTCTTGTCCTGCCATGCCATCGACGCAGGCGTGGTGCACTCGATTGTAGACGGCCACTTGACCATTCTTCAGGCCGCAGAGGATTGCCATGTCCCAGAGGGGACGATTTCGATCGAGTGGGTGTGTATGCAGCCGCGCGATCGTGGCTTCCAGTTCCTGTTGGCCGCCGGGCTCCGGCACGTTGACCCGATGGATGTGACGTGCGAGATCGATGTCACTGGTTTGAACCCAGTTCGGATGATCGAGCTGCCAGGGGGTGACCATCAATTTGCGCGTGAGATACGGGACGCGCTCAAGCCTTTGCCTGACATGGATACGCAGTGAGTGAATCCATTGCTCGCAGTCGATGCCGGGTGGAAGTTCCAGCACCTGGACGCTGGCGATGTGCATCGGTGTCCGGGTTGTCTCGGAATAGAGAAATGCTGCGTCTGCTGCGTTGAGCTTGAGCATCCGTTAACTCCTGTGTCAAACGAGCGTTGAGGCTTGTGGTCGCGATCCTGATGCTAGCCCGCATTATTCATGAACTGTCTGCAGCGGACGCCGTAAGCCGCGAAAACACTGGGCGTGCTCCCTTCGCGTGCTCGACCTGCTGTACAGCACGCCTGCGCGCGCGGAAGTTAACGCCACCCAGTCTTTTCACTACTCTCGGTGCCCTCGCTACGACACTTCATGAATAATGCGGGCTAGAGCCTTGATTGAGTATCTAGTCACGCACTCCGAACTGGTTAGCAACAAGCGTGCCAAAGGGGAAAACCCTTCCGGCCGCCCGTCATGCACCAATGTCCTGCAAAACCGCCTGCGAGCCCGCGCTGCCGCACCTGACGGAGGCGTTATGTGGGCATGCGTTGCAGGCTACTTCCGGTTGATGACAACTTCATATCAGTCTTTCGGACCGATGAACCATGAAGCCATCCAGGAGATGAGGCTGACTACCAGAGCGCCCCCGAGAGCAGACCAGAAGCTCGCCACCTGGAAGCCGGAAAAGAATGCGGCAGCCAGTCCGAACATCGATGCGTTGAGCACCAGAACAAAAATGCCCAGCGTGACGATGGTGAGTGGCAAGGTGAGGAAGAACAAAATGGGTCTGACAACACCGTTCAGTACGCCGAGCACGATGGCTGCGAGTATCAGGGTGCCGGTGGAATGGATGATGATGCCATCGAACAGGCTGTCCGCAAGCCAGAGGCCAAGACCAGTGATCACACAGCGCAACAGGAATCCGGTCATGATGTTTCCAGCCGATTTTCGATCACTGGATTGTACAGGCTGAACGGGTGCTAGCGCAGGTAGACTCGGTGCAGAATGAAGCTGCGGCCAGCCTGCTCCTGGTATCCGTAGAAGTATAAGTGTCCGCCAGCCCGGAACTGGTATCGGCCATCCAGTTCTTTGACGGGAATAACGAGTTTCTGATAACCCGGTTTCAGCCAATGGTCTTTCCAGCCCGGTTCCGTAGTTTTCCAGTAGTACACGTTCGTGCCGAGCCGAAGTGGACTTTGTCCCTCGACTGTCAACTCCAGGATCAGCTGCTTGCGCGCGACCTTGCGTTTAGGCAGATTTCGCAAATGCAGCCCCGACCATTGCCGATCTGTGATGGTCATTCGCAAACCGGGTGGCGTACCGTCCATGTACTCAGAGTCGGCGGTAACATCCGCAAGGAAATACCCTCGCAGATCGGATGCATCGAATAGGACAGGGTCGTTCTTGATGAGCCAGTTCCGGCTTGCATAGACCATCGCTATGGGCCACACGGTATGAGCTGTAATCGTCAATACAGCAAGGATGGCGAGTAACCGTGGTTGCCAGCCCTTCAACCGATAGAGTGCATACAGGGCAGTGGCCAATGCGATACCCAACGCGTCGGAAGTTAGATCGGTGAGGCTCGCATTTCGACCGGTGAAGAGCTGCGCACCTTCAGTGGCAAGCCCGATCAAGGTGGCAATGAAGACGGCGTATTTCCACCTGTCGGTCAGACGCCAAAGGAGAAAGGTTATGACGGCACTCCATGGCACGTGCATAGCATCGTGAACTGTCGCTCCCAGCCGAGAATTGCCAGGCATGATGAGCGTCTGCTGTCCAATCAGCAGCAGGCCGATGGCGAGCGCAATCAACACTGTCCGTTTTCCGATCCAGCGGTGAGTCACGACGAAATTGAAATCAGTTCGCGAAAAATGTCGGTTGTTTGTGCCGCCACGAAAGCAGGATGAAATCGATCCATTGCTATGCGACGTTCAAAGGCGCCTCGTTCATCTCGTGTCGATTGCTTGCTCAGTATATGGCGCAAGGCATTCACGATGTCATCGGGATCATGAGGATTCCGCGCAAAGCGCTGGCGTCCGGTCTGATCACATACGGCGTTCCAACGAGTTTCGAAGTGAT
>CAMDVY010000414.1 GCA_945878745.1 Klebsiella pneumoniae
TGTTGTCGAGTAACGCCAGCAGAAGATGCTCGACGGTCATGAATTCATGCCGCTTGCTCTTCGCCTCACGGAACGCGTGATTAATCGTGACTTCCAGATCTTTGCTCAACATCGCAAGTTCCTCTTGTACGTTCCGTTGCCGCCTCTAGACGACCAAATCACCGGCAATCACCGGGCCACGTCCTAATCTTAGATCAAGCGTACTGGTTTTTCGTTCACTCTGTGCACGCAGACTACTGTACCAGCAAATGATCGCAGCACTTTTCGTGCCGTCGAACACATTTGCGGTGTATTGAATGGGGGCATCAGTCCGTCATCTCAATGGTGCATTTCAGCGGATGATGACTTTCCTGGGCATAGATATTGACCTGATCGCACTTGGTCTCGGCAATATCCCGCGGAAAGATGCCCACCACGGCGGCGCCTTCAGTGTGGACAACGAGCATCAA
This sequence comes from Klebsiella pneumoniae, assembly GCA_945878745.1. Taxonomy (GTDB): domain Bacteria; phylum Pseudomonadota; class Gammaproteobacteria; order Pseudomonadales; family Azotimanducaceae; genus SYFY01. The sequence goes on from CAMDVY010000414.1 coordinate 450, forward strand.
GCGGGTGGCTTTCTCAACGTCATAGGCAAAGAACTTCTGGATGACGTGAACCACAAACTCCATGGGCGTGTAGTCATCGTTCAGCAGAATGACCTTGAACATCGGCGGTCGGGCAAGCTTCGGCTTTGATGCCGCTGTGGCCACACCGCTTCCGCTATCAATGCCTGATGGGTCGTCTTCGTCTGCACAGACGATGACGGGTAATGATCTTTGAATCGTGATCTCGGGAAACAATCAATCCTCCTTTTCAGCACCAAGTCTATGCGCAGCGTCAGCGTTGTCCAATCGGTGGACAAGCAGAATTGCTACAACCTTATTGCCAACTTGACTTTGCGCCCTTAAAAGAGGAATAGTCGGAACCTCCTGGGGGGGCAGATTCGAGGGCCGAAGTGGCGATTGGCAAAGTAAAGTGGTTCAACAACGCCAAGGGCTATGGCTTTGTTGTTGCAGACGATATGACAGATGACCTGTTCGCGCATTTTTCTTCCATCGTCATGGATGGATATAAAACGCTGAAAGCCGGACAGGATGTCGAGTTCGATATCACCGATGGTCCAAAAGGTAAACATGCCGTCAACATCCGACCGACAGAAGCAGGCGTTCAAGTACACCTGCCAGAGGCTGGCGATGTTGATAACGGTATGACCGAAGACGATCAGGCGCGCAGACAACAAGGCTGAGAGAGTTCTTGATCGGAAATCATCCCGCTGCCAGCGCGACGGGACGAAGTTTCTGCATCTGGCAGTTCCAAGACATCAGAAGAAATCATTGCGCACGCTGGTGATCTCAACCTGCGATGACGCGCCATACAAGTCCAGAAAATCAAAGTATCAGCGCAGCTCTGAACAAGTCGCGTCAACAACTTGTCCAGAGTCGCTCGGCTGCCAATTACATCGCTTGAATAATGGCCTTGCCAAATTCGCTGCACTTGAGCAGTTTGGCGCCGGTCATCAGTCGCTCGAAGTCATAGGTCACCGTTCTCTTCGAGATCGCGCCCTCGACGCCTTTGATGATCAGATCGGCCGCTTCTCGCCAGCCCATGTAACGAAGCATCATCTCAGCCGACAGGATGAGTGAGCCCGGATTCACCTTGTCCTGACCTGCGTACTTTGGCGCCGTGCCATGGGTCGCTTCAAACAGCGCCACCGTGTCACCGATATTGGCCCCGGGTGCGATCCCGATGCCGCCCACCTGCGCAGCCAGAGCGTCCGAAAGGTAGTCACCATTCAGATTGAGGGTCGCGATCACCTCATACTCATCAGGCCGGGTGAGGACCTGCTGCAGCATCGCATCGGCAATAACGTCCTTGATCACGATCTGCTTACCGGTACGTGGGTTCTTGAAGGCATGCCATGGACCACCATCCAGCGGCGTGGCACCGAACTCCTGGCGAGCCAGTTCATAACCCCAATCCTTGAAGGCACCTTCCGTGAACTTCATGATGTTGCCCTTGTGAACCAGCGTCAGCGATCCGCGGTCATTGTCCACAACATACTTCAGGGCCTGGCGAATCAGCCGCTTGCTGCCGTCTCGCGAGACCGGTTTGATGCCAATACCACAATGTTCGGTAAAGCGGATTTTCTGTACGCCCATCTCCTTCTGCAGATAAGCGATGAGTTTGTCGGCTTCCTTGGAGTCGGCAGCCCACTCGATCCCGGCGTAAATGTCTTCAGTGTTCTCACGGAAGATCACCATGTCGGTCTTCTCGGGAGCTACGACCGGGCTCGGCACACCGGTGAACCAGCGCACCGGACGAAGGCACACATACAGGTCCAGTTCCTGACGCAGGGCAACGTTCAGAGAGCGAATGCCACCACCAACCGGAGTGGTCATTGGACCTTTGATACCCACCACGAACTCACGCATGGCATCGAGCGTTTCAGCCGGCAGCCACTCGTCTTCACCATAAACTTCCAGGGACTTCTCGCCGGAGTAGATCTCCATCCAGGCGATCTTCTTCTTGCCGCCGTAAGCCTTGGCGACAGCAGCATCGACCACTTCGATCATGACTGGTGTGATATCAACGCCAGTGCCGTCACCTTCAATGAAGGGGATGATCGGGTTATTCGGTACATTGAGACTGCTATCTGCGTTGACCGTGATTTTGGCGCCGTCCTTCGGCACCACAATGTGCTGATAAGCCATGAGTTCTCCGTTCGGTATTGAATTCAGTATCGGATCGGATGCGGGGTCAACGCCGTGTCCAGAGCTGCACGCACAGATCAGTGTTCGCCGGGATTATAGACGCGTGAGTGAACAGCAGGCGAGGAAGGATGGCTAAAAAAATCGATGGCTTTGATCCGGATTCCTGTGCGGACCGATCAAGGCGACCAACCCTTGCGACGCTCGACATCATCGGCGGTGGACTCGATCCAGTGAACCCCACTGTCCCGCTCTTCTCGCTTCCAGAACACCGCATCGGTTTTCAGGTAGTCCATCAGGAACTCTCAGGCGGCACATGCGGCCGGACGATGTGCAGAGGCGACCTGCACCAACACACTCTGATCACCTGCAAGCATTCGTCCGACACGATGCACAACCACCACATCGAGCAACGGCCAGCGAGTTTCCGCTTGTCGAACAATCAGCTCGATACTGGATTCAGTCATGCCTGGATAGTGTTCAAGTTCAAGCACTTGCACCGGATCGTTGGCATGACGATCACGCACCAGTCCCACAAAAGTGGCCACTGCTCCTGCCGCCCCACCAACCCGCGTTCGCTGCGCCTGCCACTCGACGCCTACATCAAAGTCATCGGCGCTCACACGAATCTCGATGTGCATGCCTACCCTCCGGTCACCGGTGGCAGAAAAGCGATCTCGACTCCGGCAACGAATGGTGTGTGTCCATCCCAAAGCGCTTGATTACAGGCCAGCCGAGTGTTCTCCGTGAACAGCGCATCGACCACCTCGCCTGTGAGCCGCCCAAGCAAAGCGTAGCGCAGCGCAGCGCTCGAACCGTCCGCCAGTTCCAGCATCAGTTCCTTCGTGCCCGTGAGTTCACGCAGCCGAGCCAGAAAAAGTACGCGCACCTGCATCAGCTTGCGACTTCCCAGGTACCGGACTTGCCACCCGACTTGTGCATGAGCCGCGTGTTTTCAATCACCATGCCGCGGTCGATGGCCTTGCACATGTCGTAGATCGTCAGCGCAGCGACGGTCGCTGCAGTCAGAGCTTCCATCTCCACGCCCGTTTTGCCCGTCAACCGACACTCGGCCTGGATCAGGATCCGGTCAGGTGTATGCACTTCGAAGTCGACGGAGACCTTCGAG
>CAMDVY010000415.1 GCA_945878745.1 Klebsiella pneumoniae
GGATTGCACGAACTGGATCTTCGGCGAGGCGTACATCTGCGTGACCGATGAACGCAATGCGCTTGGCCTTCAGATCCTTGAGTGCATCGACATAGTCCAGAAGATCACCGCTGAGGGGGTCGTAGTACAGCGCGTTTATGGTGAAGTCTCGGCGGAGAGCATCCTCTGCCAGAGTGCCATACTCATTGTCACTCAGGATCATCCCATCGGAGTTGAGCTCGACGAGAGAGGACTCCCCTTTGCGAAAGGTAGAAACCTCAATGATGTCTCGTCCAAATCTTACGTGCGCGATTCGAAATCTTCTACCGACAAGCCTTGCCCGTCGAAACACGCCTTTGACTTCTTCCGGCGTGGCATCGGTGGCGACATCGAAGTCTTTTGGTATCTCACCGAGCAACAGATCGCGAACACAACCGCCGACGAGATATGCGTCGAACCCGGCAGATCTTAATTTGGCGACGACTTCGAGACTATTGGGGTCAAGTAATGACGGATCGATCTTGTGAGTGGAGGCGGGAACTCGGTGCAGAACGGTGGGCATAGTCAATCGGCCATCGGTGATGCTGGGCCGCTCTTTTGCTCTCGACTTCGGGAGCGCTTGCGCGGAATGTTGAGGCGTTGGCGTCGCTCCCAGAGGCTTTTTCTGCTGATTCCCAGCTTCTCGGCAAGCTCTGTCTCGGTGAACAACTCTTCGTTTTCAACAACGAATCGGACGAAGTAGTCCTCGAGGCTGGTTTGCGAGATATTGTCAGGAGCTGGACCTGGAACGGACGGACGTTCGCGGTCGATGGGGAGTACTTCAGCGGGAACTATATTGTCGGTGGAAAGAATAACGGCCCTTTCTATAGCGTTTTCGAGTTCTCGCACGTTTCCCGGCCATGGGTAGCGACGAATGGCTGTCAGGGCGTCAGCGGACCAGGTCATTTCTCCACGCTTCAGTCGAGTTGCAGTCGCCGCCAGAAACCAGTTTGCGAGTGCAAGAATGTCATCACCGCGATCACGCAAAGGTGGAACCCGAATTGATGTTATGGAGAGTTGGTAGAGCAACTCACTCCTGAATCTTCCTTGGCGACTGAGCTGTTCAAGATCCATATGAGAGCTGGCGATAATTCGAACGTCGACTTTTCTGGAGGTCGAACCACCCACAGCGCGTAATTCATGTGTGTTTACCAACCGAAGCAGGCGCGCCTGTACCTCCTGAGGGAGCACACCAATTTCATCAAGAAAGAGTGTGCCTTGATGGGCTGTGGCGACCAGACCATTGATCTCCTGACCACCCGCGCTTGCGTCTCTGCCGAAGAGCTCGGTTTCGATTCCTTCCATGGGTATGGCAGCGCAATTCACCACGATCATGGGGGAGCGTTGTCGATCCGAGGCGTCGTGTATCGCCCTGGCGACTCGTCGTTTGCCTGAACCGGGCTCTCCGGTGATGAGTACAGGTCGGCCCATCGTTGCAATCGCCAGTACCCGATCTTTGAGATCGCGAATACTCCCGCACTCTCCGATCAAAGGAAGACTCTCAGCGTCGATGGTCAGCAGTCTGCGATTCCGGTGGGCCAACAGTGTTCGTTCGATCGCAGCCATCAGGTGATCTGCTTCCATGGGCAGAGGTAGATAGTCGTAAGCGCCGTGGCGAATGGCGGACACTGCCTTCGGGTAAGTGGGACTTTCAGCAATGATGATCGCGGGGATGTTTTTGCCTGAAGTCTTTAACAGGCCGGTGACAATTTCGTTTCCGCACTGATCGCTGATCAGTACCAGCTCACACGCGAGATCACCGCTGGCTGTTTCGAAGTCTGATTCCTTGAGTGATTTTGTCAGACAGCCGTTCGCCTCCAGAGTTTCCACGATCGGAAGACTGACGGGGGACGAAATACCAAGCAACAGCACCTGAGTCATGACACGGATGGTAACAAATACGCGATGTCTTTTTACTCCGCGATGCCGGCGGGTACATTTGTCGGGATCAGTCCGATATCAAAAATCGGTGTGGCGTGTTCAATCAACCGGCCTACAGACCAACTATCAGCAGATTTCGGGAGAGGAACCCCCAGCCAAGTCAGGCAGAGGCGTATATTTCTGGAGCTTTGGTTGGCGTCGAGAGGGCGTGCAAACGACTGCTTGGACAATTTTTGACCAAGGTTGTTGCGCAGGACCGGTAGGTGACCGTAGCCCGGTGGTTGAAGGTTGAGCGCGTTCATCAATCTGATTTGGGCGGCCGTTGCGCTAAGCAGATCCGCTCCGCGCAAGACCTCAGTGATGACGCCGTTTCCATCGTCCACTGCGCAGGCAAGCGGGTATGCAATGGAGGCGTCGCGGCGTCGCACGATAAAGTCACCTGTTTCCAGATTCAGGCGAAATTGCTGAGCGCCCATGATTCGATCTGGAAACGACACAGTCTCCGTTCCGACTCGGAAACGTAGGGTCGAGATGGTGGGATCGCGAGGTTTGGAGCGGCAAGTACCCGGATAGATTGGACTGCCTTCCAGATCCTTGCGTGAGCAGGAACATCCAAACAGTCGACCGCTCGAGAAGAGTCTGGTCAAAGCCGCAGAATACTGTTGAGAGTTTTTGCTTTGGTAGATGACTGGCGCGTCCGGTTTCAGCCCATGCGCGGCAAGTGCATCGATGATCCGTTGCCCCGCACCGGTAACGGAGCGCTGCGAGTCTAGATCATCCATTCGAATCAGCCATTGGCCATTTTTTGACTTGACGCTGAGATAGCTTGCCAGCGCCACATAGAGAGATCCCAGATGCAGTTCGCCGGTTGGAGACGGAGCGAATCGACCAACGGGACTCATGGCGCTCTTCGGAAACATCTGCCTTTGATTTTGCAGTTTAATGGAAGGAATAGACTGGCTCCAATTTCTTGCACTGACCAGAACCTCAACTTGCCCGGATGAAGTTTCGTGAAACTCGCTGACCGACTTGCCACTATCAAACCCTTTCGCGTCATGGAAATCATGGAGCGAGCTGCACAACTTGAAGCTTCTGGCAGATCGGTCATCCACATGGAAGTTGGCGAGCCCGACTTTGCGGTGTGCAAAGAAATTTCGGCTGCTGGAGCAGAGGCGATCGCTCGCGGCGACACAAAATATACGAGTGCCACCGGCCTCCCAGAACTGCGGCGAACGATTTCGAATTATTACGGTGGGCTGGCTGTGGAAGTTGATCCTGAGCGGATCGTAGTGACATCCGGGGGAAGTGGTGGATTGCTGCTGCTTGCGGCGGCATTGCTGAATCCTTCTGACCGAGTGCTCGTCACCGACCCCGGCTATCCCTGCAACGAAGTTTTCGCCGAGACCGTCGGAGCCCATGTCAGCCGGGTGCCTGTGTTTGCAGAAAAGCACTTTCAGCCGAGTTGGTCTGATCTGCAGGCCCATTGGGGTGAATCGGTTCGAGGTGCACTACTCGCCTCTCCATCGAATCCAACTGGAACCATGATCCGACGGCTGGAAATGCAGTCGATTATCGATCAGGGCTGTGATCGTGGGTTTCTGATTATCGATGAAATCTATCAGGGACTCGTGGGTGATGATCCTGAGTATCGAACGGTGCTCTCACTCTCTTCCCAACCCATTGTCCTGCAGAGCTTTTCGAAATACTTCGGCATGACAGGCTGGCGGCTTGGCTGGATTGTGATTCCCGAAGAGCTGATAGACGGCGTAAGAAAGCTTGCCCAGAACCTGTTCATTTCGCCTTCCACGATTG
>CAMDVY010000416.1 GCA_945878745.1 Klebsiella pneumoniae
AAGTCAAATCAGGCCCGCCCTCGTCCATGGACATCACATGGGACTACCTCTCGCTCATCGGTCTCATGCTGGCAAGCGGTGCGATCGGCGGTTTGCTGGCAGGCCTGCTGGGTGTCGGTGGTGGCATCGTGGTGGTGCCGGTCCTGGAATTTACGCTTGGCATTCTGGGAGTCGACCCGGCAACCCGGATGCACGTTGCCGTGGCCACATCGCTCGCAACCATCATTCCGACCTCGATCTCATCGGCGCGCGCCCACCATGCTCGCGGCTCGGTGGATCTGGTACTGTTCAGGCGCTGGGGGCCGCCGATGTTCGTCGGTTCCACATTGGGCGCCCTGCTCGCATCTTTTGTACATGGCACCATGCTGTCCCTGGTGTTTGGTTCTGTTGCTTTGCTGGTGGCCGGGAAAATGTTGTTGCTCCGCGACGATTTCAGGCTGGCAGATCGAATTCCTGATCACGCGGCCACACTGGGCATCCCGACCGGCGTCGGTGTCGTTTCCAGCATGATGGGAATCGGGGGCGGCACCTTGAGTGTGCCGATACTGACGCTGCTGAACCAACCGGTTCACCTGGCAGTCGGCACCTCGGCGCTGTTCGGCCTCGTGATCAGCATTCCGGCAACGCTGGCCTATATTCTGGCAGGCTGGTCGCACGGGCTGTTGCTGCCGGGCAGCCTGGGTTACGTGAACGTGGTGGGGTTTCTCATCATCGCACCGATGACCACGTGGATTGCACCTTACGGAGCAAAACTAGCCCACCGGCTCACGCGAGCCACGTTGACGCGAACCTTTGGCGCGTTCCTCCTTTTGGTCGGTGTCCGGATGATCTACAAAGCAATGGGCTGACGCTCTGCCACACCTATTATTCTCAATATCTATCGATATCCAAGAAACAATCGATTTTGCAGATCCACCTCGCTCCCCTAACCTATCTGTCATCAATCACCACCGAGGCAGACCATGGATATCAACATCGGCATCAACCACAACGACCGCACCGCCATCGCCGCGGGCCTGTCACGGCTGCTGGCTGACAGTTACACCCTCTATCTGAAGACCCACAACTACCACTGGAACGTTACGGGGCCACAATTCACGTCGTTGCACACCCTGTTCGAGACCCAGTACACGGAATTGGCTCTGGCCGTCGATCTCATCGCCGAACGCATTCGTGCACTCGGTGAGCGAGCGCCCGGCTCTTATCGAGAATTCGGCACACTGAGTTCGATCGACGAAGACACCGACCGACCGTCCGCCAACACCATGATCGGGAGGCTCGTGGCAGGACAGGAAGCCGTGGTTCGAACGGCCAGATCGATATTCCAAGCGGTCGAGTCTGCCCGCGATGAACCAACCGCTGACTTGCTTACCCAGCGCATGCAGGTGCATGAAAAAAATGCCTGGATGCTGCGCAGCCTGCTTGAAGCAGCCTGAGCGTGCGGGCAGCGGAACCTCCGCGCCGATGCGCTTTTTTATCGGATTGACGGCTTCAGGAGGGTCTGGTGCCCAAAATGAGGCGCCAAGCCTTCAGATAATGGAAAAATTATGAAAGAGGGGGTTACAGCGCTGAACGAAGATCGCTACCATTCCGCGCCACAGCTGTGACCGTTACGTTACGCTGGTTCTGGAAGGTGCTGGTACTGTTAGGTGTTGATAAGGGAAGGTGTTGGTAAAGGAAGGTAACAGACGGCAAGGGAGGGAGCCATTGTTGTTGGCACAGCGCGATTGATTCGGACAAACGTGTACGTCCGAACATGAACCCGAACTGTCTTGCGGGTTCCGGGTTGTATGGCCTCAACAAGTGCTACCAGACATTCAAGCTATGCAAGCCACACAAGCCTAATATGCGCAGACCCGGTTCTGGATCACAATTTCATTTGAGCATGTCAGACCAGCAGGTAGTGCATTAGTACAGTCATGCAAAAAATAGCCACGAACACTGAGGTCATTCTGGAAGCAACGCCCACGCTCTCAGGCCTGGACCAACCGACGTCACCCCTCCTGAATCTGGCGCAAATGCTTGATTTTGCTGCGCTTGGAAACAGTGGGTTCAACTTCTACGACGGTAGTGGCCGACTGACTGAAGTACTCACGTACACACAACTTCGCCTCGATGCACAGCATCTGGCTCGGCAGTTGCTTTCTCTCGGCCTGAAGCGACTGAGCCGGGTTGCGATCATTGCTGACACCACGCCCTTGTTCCATCGCGTATTTTTCGCCTGCCAGTACGCCGGCTTCATTCCGGTTCCGATGCCGGCCGCATTGTTCATGGGTGGTGCGGACAATTACGTTGCCCAGATTCATCGCATGCTGCAAAGCTGCACGGCTTCCGTTGCGATTGCTCCACCCGGGTACGAAGAGCTGCTGGCCCGCGCCAGTCATGGCTTGCCGCTGACCTGGCATGGTGGATCCGATGCACTGGCTGCCCTGCCTGAAACAGACGTCGCGCTCGAACCGCTGATCGATCATGAACCGGCCTACCTGCAATACACCTCAGGCAGCACGCGCTTTCCGCGCGGCGTCGAGATGCCCGAGCATTCCGTGATCTGCAATCTCAATGAGATTGCCGACAAGGGCGTGCGGATGACTTCGAGCGATCGCCTGGTGTCCTGGCTGCCGTTCTATCACGACATGGGGCTGGTTGGATTTGTTCTGGTACCCCTTTGTCGGCAATTGTCTGTGGACTATCTGAGCCCACGCACCTTTGCCATGCGGCCTCGCCTCTGGCTCAAGATCATTTCCGACAACAAAGGCACGGTCTCCTCCAGCCCGCCGTCCGGTTATGGATTGTGTGCAACCCGGCTGCGCCTGACCACGGATCAGCAAAAATACGATCTGTCGAGCTGGCGCGTGGCCTGCATCGGCGCAGAGCGCATCAATGCTCGTTTACTGGTGGCATTTGCCAACGTTGTCAAAGACATGGGATTCAGCCCGAAGGCGTTTGTGGCCTGTTATGGCATGGCTGAATGTGGGCTTGCGGTCAGTTTCGCTCCTCTCGGCGAAGGGCTCAAAGTGGATGTGGTCGACAAAGAACTGATCACAACCATGGGTCAAGCGAGACCTACCGACAACGAACACGACGCCCTGGAACTGGTGGATTGCGGGCGGCTGTTGCCCAGTTACGAATACCGCATCACCGACGGTTCGGGTCGCCAGCAACCAGACCGCCAGTGCGGACACATCCAGGTGAAAGGGCCGAGTGTCATGCGCGGCTACTTCAACGACCCGGAAGCCACTCGTCTTGTGCTGAGTGCCGACGGCTGGCTCGATACCGGCGACATCGGCTACTGTGTCGAGGGTCATCTTTACGTCACTGCACGCAGCAAGGATGTCATCATCGTGCACGGCCGGAATATCTGGCCCCAGGATCTCGAGCAGCTTGCTGAAAGCTGCCCCGGTGTTCGGCACGGTGATACCACAGCTTTTGACGTGACCCGTCCGGACGGCGATCCTCTCGTGGTCGTGGTGGTTGAGACCAAGCGACCCGATCCGGAACTGCGCAAGATCATCGCTGCGAAGGTTCGTGCGAGCTTTGGCGTGTCATGTCACGTCGAACTGGTTCCGCCGAAGACACTTCCGAAAACGTCATCCGGAAAGCTCTCTCGTGCAACTGCCCGACTCGGTTTTCTGGCACGCGTAGGCTGGGACGAAAACGGCAATCCGACCTCGCAGATGGCTCTTGAGGGG
>CAMDVY010000417.1 GCA_945878745.1 Klebsiella pneumoniae
CCATTCGTGCCCGCGCGCGGGCAAGTTACGTGGTACTGAATCGAGCTGATGCACAGCGACTGGCCATCGACAGCCGTGATGCTGTGCGCGTCACGTTTGATGGTGTCGTTGTCGAGTTGCCGGCGATTGTCACGGAGGACTTTCCGAGCGGCGCGGTCGGATTACCGGTTGGCATGCCTGGTGTCCCACCGTTTCATGCGGGAACGCCATGCAACCTGAGCAAGGGAGGCTGAGCAGTGTTTGACTGGGTAACAGCCGAACTTTCAGCGATCCTCTGGGCCGCTTTCAAAGCCATTGTCATCCTGCTGGGGGCGGTCATCGCTGGCGCGCAGATGATCTGGGTCGAACGTCGGATGCTGGCACTGTGGCAGGACCGCTATGGTCCAAACCGGGTCGGTACGTGGGGCCTGCTGCAGGTCGTTGCCGACATGATCAAGATCTTTTTCAAGGAAGACTGGATACCGCCGTTTGTCGACAAGTTCACCTTCATCCTCGCGCCGGCGCTGGCGATCGGATTGATGCTGCTCGGTTTTGCGCTGGTTCCGTTCACGCCCACCTGGGTTGTATCCACACCCGACGACGGGATTCTCTTCTTCTTTGCCATCGCTGGACTGGCTGTATATGCGGTGATGCTTGGTGGCTGGTCGTCGAACAGCAAGTACGCGTTGCTGGGTGGGCTGCGCTCGACTGCACAGATGATCTCGTATGAAGTGTTCATGGGCCTGTCACTGATGGGTATCGTCATGAAGACCGGTAGTTTTGATCTGTCACATATTGTTGATGCGCAGCGCCATGGCTGGTTTGTCTTTTCTCAGTTCCTCGGTTTCTGTGTTTGGGTGCTGGCTGGCATCGCCGTCATACACCGCACGCCATTCGATCTGCCGGAGGCGGAAGCCGAACTCGGCGCCGGGTATCACACCGAATACTCGGGTATGAAGTTCGGCATGTTCCTGGTCGCCGAGTACGTAGGCATCGTGTTGATTTCATGCCTGACGGTCGTGCTGTTCTTTGGTGGCTGGCACATGCCATTTGAATCAGAGATTCCATTTCTGGCAGAGATCCCGTTCTTCTGGTTCGCGGCCAAGGCTGCCGTGTTCATGGCAGGTTTTGTCCTGGTGCGCGCGTCATTGCCGCGGCCTCGTTACGACCAGATGATGTCGGCGGCATGGAAGGTCTGTCTGCCAATGGCGCTATTGAACCTGCTCGGCACTGCAGCGTACGTGTTGTGGCAAACACCAGGAGCGTGACGGGATGAATCGACTGCTGGTTATACTGCAGGGGATCAGATCCCAATTCCGCTCCATCGGCATGGTCTTCATGCACGCGTTTCGGCCGCGCGATGTGATCCTCTATCCAGAGGTGATGCCCGATGTACCGCCACGTTATCGCGGTCGGATCGTGCTGACACGCGACCCGGATGGCGATGAACGCTGTGTGGCGTGCAATCTCTGCGCGGTTGCCTGTCCGGTTGGCTGCATCTCTCTGCAGAAGGCCGAACGACCTGAAGACGGCCGCTGGTATCCGGAGTTTTTCCAGATCAACTTCTCACGCTGCATATTTTGCGGCATGTGCGAAGAGGCCTGTCCGACCAACGCGATTCAACTGACTCCGGACTTCGAGATGGGCGAGTACAACCGGCAGCATCTGGTGTACGAAAAGGAACACCTGCTCATCGCCGGCACCGGCAAGTACCACGACTACAACTTCTATCGCATGGCTGGCATGTCCATCAGCGGCAAGGACAAAGGTGATGCCGCGAATGAGGAGCCACCGATCGACTACAAGAGTCTGCTGCCATGAGGTCGTCATGATTGAAGCTGGTTTCTACGTCGCGGGCGCTGTCGCCGTGCTGTCGACATTCATGGTGATCATCAATACCAACCCGGTACACGCACTGCTGTACCTGGTGCTGTCGCTGCTGTCGATTGCCATGGTTTTTTTCACGCTCGGCGCGCCGTTTGCCGGGGTGCTCGAGATCATCATCTATGCCGGCGCGATCATGGTGCTGTTCGTGTTTGTGGTCATGATGCTGAACCTCGGACAACGGACGGTTGCACAGGAACGCCAGTGGCTCAGTGGTTCCGCCTGGGTGGGCCCGACGCTGCTGGCGGCTGTACTCCTCATTGAGCTGGTCGTGCTGCTGTCACAGGGAGAATCCGCGGCCGTTGCTGGCCACACCGAAGTGGATCCCAAGCAGGTTGGCATTGCCTTGTTCGGACCGTATCTGCTGGCCGTGGAGCTTGCATCGATGCTGCTGCTGGGCGGGCTCGTGGCGGCGTATCACCTGGGCAGGCATCAGGATCCATGAACGCCATCACTGCCATTCCGCTCGAACACGGATTGCTGCTTGCCGGTGCGCTGTTTGCGCTGGGTCTGACCGGCGTGATCCTGCGCCGCAATCTGCTGTTCATCCTGATGTCGGCTGAAATCATGATGAATGCCACGGCACTGGCGTTTGTGGTCGCTGGTGCTCGCTGGGGCCTGCCGGATGGCCAGGTCATGTTCGTGCTGGTGCTGACCCTGCAGGCAACGGAAGCCTGCATTGCGTTGGCGCTCGTCATTCAATTTGCCCGCCGGTTCCGCACGCTTGACGTCGACGCCGCCGCAACGATGAAGGGCTGACGCATGAACAATCTGCTGTCCCTCATCTGTTTTGCACCATTGTTCGCTTTTGTGGTGCTGACCATCGCGCGCGAGCGCCTGGGCGAAAATCTCGCGGCGCTGATCGGCGTCGGCAGCATTGGCATATCAGCACTCCTGACCGTGATCGTTGGCTACAACTTCCTGACGGATCCGGTGCCTGGTGGCGTGTACTCGGAAACGTTGTGGACGTGGATGCAGGTCGGCAGTTTTGCATCGGCCTTGACCCTGCGTCTGGATGTCCTGTCGCTGACCATGCTCGGCGTGGTAACCGGTGTGGGCTTCTTCATTCACTTGTACGCATCGTGGTACATGCGCGGTGATGAAGGCTACGCGCGCTTCTTTTCCTACATGAACCTCTTTGTCGCCAGCATGTTGTTCCTGGTGCTGGCCGACGACCTGCTGTTTCTGTACTTCGGCTGGGAAGGGGTTGGAGTCTGCAGCTATCTGCTGATCGGCTTCTGGCACAAGGACCCCGCCAATGGTGCTGCGGCGCGGAAGGCCTTCATCGTCACGCGGGTTGGCGACACTTTGATGATGATCGGCCTGTTCATTTTGTATCGTGAATTCGGCACGTTGGAGATCGAGACGATTCTGCAGGCTGCGCCACAGGTCTGGATATCAGAGCATCCGACGGCGACGCTGGCGTGTCTGTTGCTGCTGGGTGGCGCGGTGGGTAAATCTGCACAGTTGCCGTTGCAGACCTGGTTGCCGGATGCGATGGCCGGGCCGACTCCGGTCTCCGCGCTGATTCACGCAGCAACCATGGTAACGGCCGGTGTCTACCTCATCGCCCGCTTCGAACCACTGTTTGTGTTGTCACCCTTTGCGCTGGCCTGTGTGGGTACGGTTGGTGCAATCACGTTGTTGCTGGCGGGTTTCACCGCGCTGATGCAGACCGACATCAAACGGATTCTGGCCTATTCGACCATGAGCCAGATTGGTTACATGTTCCTCGCTGAAGGGGTTGGTGCGTTTGATGGCGCCATGTTTCACCTGATGACTCATGCCTTCTTCAAGGCGCTGCTGTT
>CAMDVY010000418.1 GCA_945878745.1 Klebsiella pneumoniae
ACATCCGATCGAGCGCAAATCTCCTGCCCCTGATCGATGGTCTGTCGATCATCTTTCGTGACGATGCCCTGACCGTGGATGGCCTTGAATACTCCCGACGGATCCGCGAGGAAGACGTCAGCGCGGCTGCCAGTGTCGTCGCCGCCTACCCCGAGGTGCGCCACGCAGTGCTGTCGATGCAGCTGGCGATGCGAAAGCAGCCAGGCCTGGTTGCGGATGGCCGCGACATGGGCACGGTGGTGTTTCCGGACGCACCGCTGAAGATCTATCTCGATGCGAGTCTTGAGGCGCGTGCGCTGCGTCGCTATAACCAGTTGATAGGAAAGGGGTTACCTGCTACTTTACCCGCCCTTCTGGCGAGCCTCCGGGAACGGGACGAGCGAGATAAAGGGCGTGCTGTTTCTCCGCTGAAGCCCGCACCCGATGCCTTCGTCATCGATAGCACCAAGCTGTCGATCGATGCAGTCCTGGCATTGGCACTGCAACGTGCTACAGCAATCGGTCTCATTGGCAGCGCGAACATCAACTAACCAATCAGGAGAGCCCGTTCGAGACCAGGGCTAAAACAACAAACTACATGACTGAATCATTTGCTGATCTTTTTGCCAAGAGTCTGACCACCGTCGAAATGGCGCCAGGCTCCATCGTTACCGGCACCGTGGTGGATATCGACGCTGACTGGGTAACCGTACATGCCGGACTCAAGTCCGAAGGCGTCATCCCACGCGTCCAGTTCCTGGATGATCAGGGTAATTTCAAACTGTCCATCGGCGACCAGGTCAAGGTGGCGATGGAAGTCGTCGACGACGGGTTTGGTGAAACCCGCCTGTCCCGCGAGAAGGCCAAGCGCGCCGAGACCTGGGATCGGCTGGAAGGCGCACATCTGCAACAGAAGGCCGTGGAAGGCATCATCACCGGCAAGGTGAAAGGTGGCTTCACGGTGGATATCAACGAAATCCGCGCGTTCCTGCCGGGCTCGCTGATCGATATCCGTCCGCTGCGCGAAACTGCGCATCTGGAAAATCGTCCCCTCGACTTCATGGTTATCAAACTCGACCAGAAGCGAAACAACGTCGTGGTCTCGCGTCGTGCCGTGCTCGAGCAGGAAAACAGCGTCGAACGCGAAGCGCTCCTGGGTTCCCTGCAGGAAGGCATGGACGTCAAGGGTATCGTCAAGAACCTCACGGATTATGGTGCATTCGTCGATCTCGGTGGGGTCGATGGTCTCTTGCACATTACCGACATGGCCTGGAAGCGCATTCGACATCCAAGCGAGATGGTCAACGTAGGCGACGAGGTTGGTGTTCGTATCCTCAAGTTCGATCGCGAGAAAAATCGTGTCAGCCTGGGCATGAAACAACTCGGCGATGACCCGTGGACACAGATCACACGTCGTTATCCGGAAGGCTCACGGGTACGTGCAACCGTCACCAACCTTACCGATTACGGCTGTTTTGCCGAAATCGAAGAGGGCGTGGAAGGGCTGGTCCACGTGTCCGAGATGGACTGGACCAACAAGAACGTGCACCCCTCCAAGGTGGTGTCAGTGGGTGACCAGGTTGATGTGATGGTGCTCGACATCGATGAAGAGCGTCGTCGGATTTCCCTCGGCATCAAGCAGTGCCGTCCAAATCCATGGGAAGAGTTCAGTCTGCGTTACGCCAAAGGCGACCGCATCAAGGGTTCGATCAAGTCCATTACCGACTTCGGTATCTTCATTGGTCTGGAAGGCAACATCGACGGGCTGGTCCATCTGTCCGATCTGTCGTGGAACGAACCCGGCGAAACGGCCGTTCGTCGATTCTCCAAAGGTGAAGAAATCGAGTCAGTCATTCTGTCGATTGACCCCGAGCGTGAGCGCATCTCACTGGGCGTCAAGCAACTCGACCAGGATTCCTATTCGGACTACGTCGCAGTGAATGATCGCGGCAGCATCGTCACCGGCAAGGTGATCGAAGTTGGCGCCAAGGAAGCGTATGTCGAGCTGGCGCCTGAAGTGGTTGCCGTGCTCAAGGCTTCTGAACTCAACAGTGACCAGGTGGAAGATGCGCGCAACGCGTTGACCGTGGGTCAGGAGATCGAGGTCAAGATCATCAGTGTCGATCGTCGTAACCGCACGCTGGCCGTTTCGGTGAAGGCAAAGAATGTTGAAGACGACCGAGAGGCGGTTCGTGAAATGCGCAAGCAGGAAACCGAGCGAGGTGGTGCACAGACGCTGGGTGATCTGATCAAGGCGCAGATGGAGCAGAACTCAGGAAACTGAGACGTACTGATGCGTGTCGTTGATCTGCCAGGGAAGGCGAGTGCGGCACTGGAGGCTTGATGACAAAGTCCGAACTCATTGATCGTATCTGCTACCGCCAGATGCAGCTCCTGCCAAAGGATGTTGAACTGGCGGTACGTACTATGCTTGAGCAGATGTCGGTCACGCTTGCTCAGGGCCAGCGGATCGAGATTCGTGGGTTCGGCTCCTTTTCGTTGCACTATCGCGCGCCCCGCATTGGGCGTAATCCCAAGACCGGTGAATCCGTCGGACTCACCGGAAAGTACGTCCCTCATTTCAAGCCAGGTAAAGAGTTGCGGGAAACCGTCAATAGCTGGACAGCAGACGGCGACCTCGAAAACGGTTCTCGGGCAGCAGTCCACTCAGTAGATCGCTGATGTTGCGATACCTGCGACGTGTGCTGATCGGCATCGCCTTGCTGCTGGTCGCGTTGCTGGCTGCTCTGGCGGTGAATCAAGAGCCGGTCAGCCTGCGGTTTCTGGTTTGGAGCACTCCGCAGTGGAGTGTCTTCTGGTGGCTCTTCATCGCGTTTGCCGCAGGTGGTGTGCTGGGTCATGTACTTGCCATGTTTTCGACGGTCCCGATACGGCTAGAGCGTCGCCGACTGCACAAGTCGTTGGTCTCTGCCGAGCAGGAATTGTCGATACTGAAATCACCTTCCACTTCTGCGCCTTGAGCGTCTGCCTGTCTCTGTTCGCTCCTGTGCCTTGTTCGGCATCTGGCTGGTATCTGCCAGAGAGTGTGCCGCATCGCGCACACCGGTTCGGGTGATCGTCTCTCCTGTGTTTCGTCGGCGCTTTGCACAATGCACGAACGTCACAACAGGAAGACAACCATGCAAATCAGATCATTGTTTCAAGCGGCGCTGTTGTCCTGCGCACTGCTCGTCTCCCTCACGGGTCATGCGGCGGATGCGGAGAGCATCAACGTCAACACGGCAACCGCCGAAGAGATCGCTCGCGTTCTGGTGGGAGTAGGTGCTGCCAAGGCGAAGGCGATTGTGGAGTACCGCACTGCCAACGGTGGTTTCAAGGATGTTTACGAGCTTGAGCACGTCAAAGGGATCGGCGAGCGAACGGTGGCACAGAACGAGGCTCGCATCCGTCTGAAGTAATTTGGCGACGGCGAACTTCTGCAGTTTTCAATCGTGCGGGTGAGAAAGGAATTTCGCCCGCATGCCTGAATTCTCCATCGATTGATGGGAGGTGCAGTTCGCGAGTGACTTCGTTTTCACATACTGTTTTCCCACGCTGTTTTCCCACTCTTGGAAATCAACGGTTTGCCATGCGACTATGCGATTCCGCTGTCGTGTTTTAGCTCTGAAAGTGCCATGAATCGTCGATTGGCGATGTTTGCAGGTCTCAAGGTAGGGCTGGTGGTC
>CAMDVY010000419.1 GCA_945878745.1 Klebsiella pneumoniae
GCCTTGCCGCGACCTTGATACAGCAGCCTCTTGCCCGCTGCAGCAAGGAGGGGGCTGACCGATTCGAAGTGATGCCAGGGGACAGTTTTGCGCATGGGTTGCTGCCAACTTGGACATCCTGATTGGAGCGGCGGCTGCTTTAGAATTCAAGTGCAGCCGTGCGGTCCTGGATCTTCGCATCGCGGTCAGGAGACCGCTCCTGCAAGTGGTAGCACCGCCACCCTTGTAGGAGGGCTCTCCCGAGCCCGATCGTTGCACTCCATCCACCTTGTAGGAGGGGTCTCCTGACCCCGATCAGCCTTTGACTTCATCTCGCGGTCGGAGACCGCTCCTACACACGGGAGATTGATCCCACAAAAGGGAGACCCTACTTCTGCGGATTCACCAGGTACTTGGTGCCCGTCGCCATGCGGCCATAACCCGCAGCATTGCCGACTTCCAGCATGCCCGCCAGACCAATCTCGTTAGAGTAGTGACTGGCAAAAGTCGAGCCGATTTCATTGGCCACCCGCTCACGCAGTTCCTGCGCACGCTTTGGCCCGACCTTTTGCAGGAAGGGGGTCAGCAAAAAGCCGCCCAGACCCCATGCCATACCAAAGTTTCGGGACAGCGTCGTGGTTGAGCGCTCAAGCCCACCATAGATGTAGACCTGCTTGTGTGTGGATGACCCATAGCGGTTGAACTCACCTCCCTTGCGGGCTTGTGCAACTTCCATGGCTGACAGCAGATTGCTCGCAAGCGTACCGCCACCGGTGGCATCGAATGCGATGGTCGCATCCGTTGTAGCCAGCACTTCTGTCAGTTCATCCATGAATTTCGGTGAACTGGTATCCACCACGTACTTCGCGCCGAGGTCCTTGAGGATCTTGACCTGTTCCGGCTTGCGTACGACGTTGACCAGATCCACCCCATCCTTCAGACAGATCTTCTGCAGCATCTGTCCGAGGTTTGATGCTGCCGCCGTATGCACCAGCGCCTTGTGGCCTTCCATTCGCATGGTGTCGACCATCGCGAGTGCGGTGAGCGGATTCACGAAGCAGGACGCGCCTTGTTTGGACGTCGTGCCGGGGTGCAGGGCCAGACACTGGTTCACCTTGAGGCGACGGTACTCGGCATACATGCCACCACCCAGCACACCCACGGTTCGGCCCATCAATGCCTTGGCGGCGGGCGAGTCACCGGTTGCGACCACCACACCACCACCTTCATTTCCGGCGGGCAAGGATTGCCCGACACGGGCCTGTATGCCACGCATGATGTTGGGGGCGACATTCAGGGTCAGCACACCATCGCTCGCAGCCAGCGTCGACACGTCTGCGGCGCTGAACAGCAGGCCGAGGTCGGATGGATTGATCGGTGAGGCTTCGACCCGCACGATGACCTCGTCAGCCGCCGGCTCGCCGGTATCGTGTTGCCGAATGGCGAGTACACATCGGCCATCAGCGTTCAGAGTAGAAGTCAGTTGTCTGCAGTTGTTATATGCGTTTGCCATGATCTCAACCCATCTTCGCGAAGCAGACTTTGTTGCCATCCAGATCGCGGATGTACGCACCGTAGAAGCCTGGTCCGCGTTGTCCTGGAGCACCTTCATCTGCAGCGCCCAGATCGCGGGCTTTTTTATACGCAGCATCAACCTTTGCGGTACTGTCGCAGCTGACAGCAACCATGGTCCCGTTGCCTGCAGACGCTGGCTTTTCGTCATGCGGCAGGCAGACACCAAACATCGGCGCGCCGGGGCCTGTGCCAAACAGCTTGATGCGGTCCATACCCATGACCAGTTTCGCACCGAGCTCACCGAGTACTGAGGTATAAAATTGTTCTGCCTTGCCGATATCTTTAACACCGAGCAATGTGTAGCCGATCATGCTGACTCCTTGAATTGAATCGTTATTTGAATCGTGAATTGGTCTGTAGAGGCGTTCGCTTCAGACCGAGATGCTAGCACGCCGTCCGGACCGCTGGATCAGGTTTATCCCGCGGCAGGCCAAGCGACGCGTCGAGACCCGCCCACTGCTGCGCATCGATCGCACCCTGCCGGAACAAACCTGACAACGCGGCTTGAACGATATAAACCGCGCTGACCTCGAAGTGATTGCGCAGATCCGCCCGGTCCTCCGACAGTCCATAACCATCAGTGCCCAGCACTTCCACAGGACCTGGCAGGAAAGGAACGATCGTTGACGCCATGGCCTTGAGATAGTCCGTCACCACCACAAAGGTGCCCTGCTCGGCCGCGAACAGGTCGTGTACATGGGGCCGCCGTGGTGTAGCCGTCGGCTCAAGGCGGTTCAATCGCTGTACCGATTGCACCTCGCGCGCCAGCTCGACATAACTCGTCACGCTCCACAAACACGTCCCGATCCTGGCCTCCCGCAATCGTTGCATCGCCTCCAGGGCCTCCTGAACCAGAGCACCGCTGACCAGCAGGTGCACGAGCGGCCGGCCAGGCAATTCCTGCCGCGAAAAACAGTAGGCGCCACGCAGAATATCCCGTTCGGTGACGTGCGCAGGCATTGCTGGCATCGGATAGCTCGCGTTGTAGAGCGTCACATAGAACATCACGTCTTCCTGTGCTTCGTACATTCGCCGAATACCCTCACGAACGATCACTGCGACTTCAAAACCGAAGGCCGGGTCGTAACACACCATGTTCGGCACGGTGCTGGCGAGCACATGCGAGTGCCCATCCTGATGCTGTATGCCTTCGCCATTGAGCGTCGTGCGACCGGCAGTGCCACCCAGCAAAAAGCCTCGGCACAGTGCATCTCCGCAGGTCCAGATCATGTCGCCGACCCGCTGGAACCCGAACATCGAATAGAAGATGTAGAAGGGAATCATCGGCAGCCCATGCATCGCATAGGCGGTTCCTGCGGCCATGAAAGACGCCAGCGCACCGGTTTCACAGATCCCTTCCTGCAGGATCTGCCCGTCTTTGCTTTCACGGTACGGCAATAACGTATCGGCATCGACGGGTGTGTAGTTCTGTCCATCCGGCGAGTAGATGCCACTGACCTTGAACAGCCCATCCATGCCAAACGTTCGGGCCTCGTCTGGCACGATGGGAACGATGTAACGGCCAAGACCCGGATGTCGAAGCAGCAGCGACAGGATTCGCACCATCGCCGTGGTGGTGGAGAGTGCACGGTCCGTCGCGGGATGGACCAGCGAGTCGAACACCGCCAGATCAGGCGGCACGATGGCCGCGCAGTTCACATCGCGCTTCGGCAGATATCCGCCCAGTGCTTCCCGACGACTTCGCAGGTAAGAACGTTCAGCACTGTCCTCGGCGGGAAGATAAAACGCCGCTTTGCGCGCAGCTTCGTCATCAAGGGGAATCCCCAACGTCCGCGCCAGTGTCACCCGTTCGTCTGCAGTGAAGTTTTTCTTCTGGTGCGCGGTGTTTGTGCCTTGAGCGGTAGCGATACCATATCCCTTGACGGTCTTGATGAGAATCACCGTAGGCTTGCCTGTTATCGCGAGGGCTTTTGCATAAGCTGCAAAGATCTTCTTAGGATCCTGACCACCCCGCTTGATCTCGCGAATTTCCTCATCAGTAAGTGTATTCATCATACGTTCGAGAGCCGGATTGCCTTCCACCCAGTGTTCCCGCTGAACCTTGCCGGGGAGCACCGAGTAGCGTTGATAGTCACCATCCAGACACTCA
>CAMDVY010000420.1 GCA_945878745.1 Klebsiella pneumoniae
TCCCAGGCGGTAAACAGGAAATGGCTACGGTCTTGATCAACCACGCGATCCAGACTGCCGAACATCAGGCCTTTGGTGTGCTGAGCGCCCCCTCACCTGCGGCTACGCGACTGGAAGCCTTCCTCGACGGATTTCTTCACTATACGGAAAATGGCAAACGGCCTTGCCTTCTCGCCGTGCTTGGTCAATCCGCACCTGAGCCGATTCGAGAAGTGATCAAAGCACAGATAAACACGTGGCAGGTCGCGCTGGAGTCGAGCCTCATCGGACTTCGCGGCGTCAAACCCAAACGCGCAACTCGCCTTGCTGAAGACATGCTTTGCGGCTTATATGGTGCGTCTCTTCTTGGCCAACTCGTTGGCGATCAGACATGCATTGAACGCAGCGTCAAACGGCTGCGCAAACAGATTGAGCTCTACCAATGAATGGACCCTGTCATGCAACGTCGATTTCCTGATACTCGCATGCGTCGCAATCGGCGACTCCCCTTCCTCAGGCGTCTGGTACGAGAAACGGAGCTGTCTCCGGCTGACCTTATTTACCCGCTGTTCGTCATCGACGGCGAGGGCAAGCGGGAGGCTGTCGCATCCATGCCAGGCGTCGACCGGCTCTCGATCGATCTGCTCTGCGCCGAAGCCCAACGAGCGTATGCCTTGGGAATTCCGGCAATTGCCCTGTTCCCGAATGTGATCAAGGCACTACGAACCCCACTGGGTGAGGAGGCCGCGAATCCCGACGGGCTCGTGCCGCGGGCAATCAGAGCGGTAAAAAACGCCGTTCCAGAGTTAGGCGTGATTACCGATGCCGCCCTCGACCCCTACACCTCCCACGGCCACGATGGGGTAATCGGGAAAGATGGGCACATCGACAATGACACAACGGTTAAGGCTCTGCAGGTGCAGGCACAAGTCTGCGCCAGCGCCGGGTCCGACGTGATTGCACCTTCGGACATGATGGACGGGCGCGTCGGCGCGATCCGCGCCGCGCTGGATGCAGACGGTCACAGCCACACCGCAATCATGTCCTACGCTGCCAAGTATGCTTCCGCCTATTACGGCCCCTTCCGCGATGCGGTCGGTTCTTCTTCGACCCTGGGCACTGCAGGCAAGGACACTTACCAGATGGATCCGGCCAACGCTGAAGAGGCACTTCATGAAGTAGCCCTCGACATCAGCGAGGGGGCCGATATGGTGATGGTCAAACCCGGTATGCCCTATCTCGACATCGTCCGCAGGGTACGCGAGCGCTTCGAAGTACCGACCTTTGTCTATCAGGTGAGCGGCGAGTACGCGATGCACGCTGAAGCCATTCGGCGGGGATGGCTGGCAGAAAAGGTCATTCTCGAATCACTGATGTGCTGTAAACGCGCCGGGGCCAGTGGCGTGTTAACTTACTTCGCACCCCGAGCCGCGGAGCTTATGCAACACGGAGCTTGACCCCCTGACGCGCCAGCAATTGTTGCTCGTGGCGGAGCTCCGTTGCGGTAAGCGGGTGCCCCTCCAGCCATCCGACTGGCAACCTCAGGACAAGTTCCTGTTCAACGAAGACAAGGTCGGCGTCCTGCGGAGAGTGTGAATCGGCATGCGATCGCTCCAGCATCACTGCCAAGCGCAGAGACAGCAGCACATCCGTCAAACGCGGATACCCAAGTCGCTCAGCCTCCGGCTGCAATCCCGCTGGCCAGGCACGCCGATGACATCGAACCAACGTCACCAGTGCTTCGTGTGCATTTGGCGTCAGTCCGCGAATCTGACTGTGCTGGAGCAGGTAAGCGCCATGCCGGTGATATCCCTGCGCGCCTACTTGCAGACCAATCTCTACGAGATACGCCGCGTATTGGAGAAGCTGAATGTGTCGCTCATCCACGCTGTCGCCATGCAGACGCCGGAACAATTTCAACGCTTGTTGTGCGATCCGGTTGCCTTGGGTGAGATCCACACCGAAACGTTCAGCAAGCGCGCGCACAGCATCGAGCGCAGAACAGCTATCTGCCCTCAAGCCCATCCCAGCGTAGAGCACACCATGCGGCAGTGTTGCATCGCAAAAACGAACTCGCTCGATCTGAAGCTCTTCCATCAAGGCGCTGAGAATCGCGACACCGGCAGGAAAGATATCGACTCGCTCAGGCGGTAATCCTGGCATACCGAAATCGGCAATCCACATCCCCCCGGTAATAGCACTCTCGACCCGCCTCAATGCCTCGGTAGTGACTTCACCCCGGCTGAAACCGTTGGCTTCACACACCGTAACAATCGATTCAAGGGTTCCTGATGTCCCGACCACATCGGCTGATTCGGCGGACTTTGCACCTGCTGCGCGCAACGCTGACAGCACGTGCTTGCGCGCCCGGGGATATGCCCGACCGATGACTTCGGCGTGACTAAAATACTGGTCCATCAACGCAACGCACCCAAGCGGCCACGAGTTTGCCGCGGTCAATCGCCGCTGACCGGATTGCCACTCGCTACGCGCCAGCTCCGTACTGCCACCGCCGATATCGAGAACCAGGCGCTCGCTTACGGGTGTGGATCGTTCGAGTGTGTCATCCAGATGTCTGCTCACCGCCAGATCGATCAGCTTGGCTTCCTCGAACCCGGAAAGCACATCAATTGGAACGCCTAGAAGCCTTTCCGCAGGGACGAGAAACTCCGAGCGATTACCGGCCACCCGCAACGCAAACGTGCCTACGACCCGCACTTTCGCCCGCGGAACTTCCAGCAACCTCTGCCCGTATTGCTTCAAAACCTCCAGCCCGCGGGCAATGGCGCTGGGTTGCAGGGAATTGGCTTTCAGCCCCTGCAACAACTGAACCTTGTCCTTGAGCCGATCGATCACCACGACTTCGTCGTGGATCCGCTGAACGATGAGCATCTGGAAGTTGTTCGAGCCGAGGTCGAGCGCAGCCCATACTTCCTGAGCTGCTCTTGATCGGGTTGCTGTCTGGAAAGGCGTCTTTTCGACCACGGCTGCATCGATAGATTTCTGCTGATATCGCGAGAATAGCGCCAGTAGTCCTTTTGCAACGGGATCGCGGCACGTTTTCGGCAGTGAAATTGGTGATAACATCGCCACTATCTACAGTTCAACGCTGACGAGAAAGCCAATGTCCGAACGAATCGTTCATATCACTGATGATGGTTTTGATTCTGATGTCCTGAAGTCTGACAAGCCGGTGCTGGTCGACTACTGGGCGACCTGGTGTGGACCCTGCAAGATGATTGCGCCCATCCTGGAAGAAATTGCCGGCGAGTACTCCGACAAGATCAAAGTCTGCAAGATGGACATAGACGCCAACCAGCAAACCCCGGCCCGATATGGCATCAGAGGCATTCCAACCTTGATGCTGTTCAAGAACGGGGAAGTTGAAGCTACCAAAGTGGGCGCGTTGTCGAAGTCTCAACTGGCGGCTTTCCTGGACAGTAATATCTGAAGATGACGCTCGTTGTTGTCTCGACTTGGACAACGACGAGTCAATGCCTTGATCGGCAGTCGGGGCAACTCGAAGTCCCGGACGCCGATCACAGCATCTGCAGATCCAGCCAAAACGCCCTTGACGCTCGAAGCCAACACACTACACTTGGCCTAAGCGTTGATCCGTCAATAACAAACATCCGTCAACGTACCACCTGATTCCCGCCCTGAACTTTCTCTTGTTCGCTGTCT
>CAMDVY010000421.1 GCA_945878745.1 Klebsiella pneumoniae
AACGATCAGCCCGAAGGACAGGCCGATGGTGGTGATGATGATTGGACCGAGGTACCACTTCTCCAGTTGCCTCATTCTCTCGCTGAGCAATACGAATGCCGTGTTGATCGACAAGCCAATGCAGAACGAGATGGTCAGTGTGATACCAAATCCGTCCGTGAGCCCAAGCCCTGTCAGGAGGATGGCGATGGCCACACAGAAGAAGGACGTGAGTGCGTAAGTCTTGGCTACTTCGACGGGCGTAACGAGATGGGCGCTCATCGAATGGTCAGGATGCCGCGAATTTGCCGTGCAGTCCGAGTGGCAGCGCGTAGGGCAGGGTGGCGGTCGCGAGGGGACCTGCGTCTGGCGCATTCACATCGAAGACATTGAGCAACATTCGATCGTTCTTCACATCGAGTGCGCTGCCAACGATCCAGCCTGCTGACTCCGGATCACTGCCAGGCGCCGCAACAAACAGATGTTCCTCGGGAATCTGGTGATCCGGGTAGCTGAAGGTTACGAGCTTTTCCTTTCGATCATCGTAAACCGCGACGCCGGACAGCATGGGATGGGAAGCTGGTTTGTTGTCATCACCGCACAGCATGACCAGACGATGACTGCGCTGGGTGCTTACCCGTGGATCGATGACCGGGAATTCGGTATTGAACCCTGCGTTGAACATGGCTTCTTCGGTCACCTTGCCGCGTTGGGTGTCGATTTGGTATCGATAGTGCAGGCTTGGTGATGACGGCGAGCGGATGCCACGCATGACATCGCGGAAAGTGTTGATCATCGCCATCGGGTCCGGCGCACGAGCAGCGTCGAAATGAATCACGCCCTGTGCATCTTCCCAGGCATTGCCAAAGTGGAAGATCCATTGAGCCGGTAGCTCCAGCCACTGCACCCTGCTGAAGTCGTTCTTGTCGACGACGAGCACGCGGGTTGGCAGGTTCGGTTCCCACACGTGTGCTTCCATGAAGGAGGTGAATTCACCAGCGGGCTTGTAGTGCAGTGGTGGTAGCAGGAGGACGATGTGGCGTGAGGTAACCAGGAAATCGAGTGGCATGGTCATCGGGTCGACCTTTACCGTACCTGCCTTGACCAGGGCACCTTGAGGGTTGATGTGCCACAGCGCGATCAGTCCGGCACCTGAGACATAGCCAAAATTCCAGAGCGTGCCATCAGGCTCGACCCGCGGATGCGCGGAAAAAGGTACGCCATCGGTATCTTCGTTGAACGAGTGAATGCCGACGGTTGAGAGGTCGTCCGGGTTCATCTCCCATGGCGAACCGGCTTCCCACAGGGCCAGCAGCTTGCCGTGATGCGGCAGAACAGAAATGTTGGCAACGTTGACTGCATCGCTGCTGGATACCGGCGCAGGATTCGGCGGAACACTGCCAAACCCTGGATACAGCGCACGACCGGCAGTCTTTTCGGCCTTGTACTTGTTCGTCTCTATCATGCGCGATTTGTGGGACACACCCGCTGGTGTGAACTTCCAGGCTTGCAACATGCCATCACCATCGAACCAGTGGTGGTACCGGTAACCGGCGATGTCATGTCGAGCCGGACCGTTGCGATACAGCGTGCCTGTCAATCCGACCGGCCACTGGCCTGTCACCACTGCATCGGCGGCGAAGGCTGGCTGAGTCACGGAGCGAAAGGCTTTCAACCATGGCTCGGTCGCCATTGCGTCGTTGAAGGAAGTCAGCCATGCATCCTTTGCGGCCGTATCCGCGAATCCCGGTGGTAGCTGAGACAGCAATCCCGCTGCGGCAGCAAAACGCAGAAAGTCGCGACGACCTGTGTTGTGAGGAGCCTGCATGCTATTTCTCCACCTTGATCACCAGCGCCGTGTCGCCCTTCAATTCAAACCGGGCATCTTCAAACTTGGGCGGGCCGAAGTTGCCACGCGCATTGTTGGACATGCCCCACGGCTCCTTTGGCATGCCAACCATGTTGCTGTCCATTTCGTTGTTGCCGTTCTCGTCGTGCAGGATGCGTGCAGCCCAGGTGCCCGCGGGTAACGCATCGGTGGTGAATGACACTGAGCCGACTCTGGCAGGCAGGATGATCTGCAGTGCATTAGGACCCTTGCGATCAAATGCAGTGGCATCACCGATGGAAATCATGATCGTGCCGTTGTCATCCTGGATGTTGTCGATTTTCATCGACAGGGTGTCGGCAAAAACACCGCCGCTCAGGAAAAACAGCACCATGACGATGTAGACGACGCGAATCAACGAGATGGACGGCGAGAGGTAGTTGTAGTGCATGGGTCAGCTCCGATTGAGAAACCGCAGCTTACGACCTTGCCTGGGAATACAAAGCGGTGTGCGACGAAGCCGCGCCAACGCAGATTGAAACCGCGTGATGGGGCTGATTCGTCGTCGTGTTGGTGGATGAGTGCGTCGCCGAAAAAGTCCAGGAGTGACCTTTTCGGCGACCTCACGGACTGTCAGCTTACCGAACGCTTCCGCCCGGCTGCCCTTTTGTCACCAACGATGCGACCCCAATCCATGGCCAGTGCGCCACGCAGAGATTCCATCGCGTCATAACCGACCCGCATCGCCAACACCTGCTCGGCTTCGCGCAGTGTGCTCATCGCGGTGTGTATCAGGCGTGCTCCACGCTCGCTGAAGACGATGCGATTGGCGCGTTTGTCGTTGGGATCGGGAATCTGGGTGACGATATCGTCCTGCTCCAGATCGTTGATCTGCTGTTGAATGGCCTGTCGACTGACGCCAAGAACGCGGGCCAGTTCCGCCGCGCGAGCTACTCCATTGGCGATATTGATCAGGATCATGGTCTGGGTGCGGGTGCGCGGCACATAGCCGGCTCGCTCCAGGCCGTTCTGCAAACTCTCGTCCATCCAGTAGTACGCTCGCAATAAACCGCGCATAAGCAGTTCTTGCGGCGCGTCTTGAACCGCATTCTGGGAAGTCTGGTTGTCCATTTCACCTGTACTCGAAAGGTTAAAACCCACCTGATCGTTCGCCTTGCTTGGCTACGGACCAGATATGTGCGGAGTCCGGGCATTCATGCCCGCCAGCATTGTCCACTGAACCGCCTTATTCAGGCAACTCGATTTACATTCGTTGACACATTTTTTTCACAAGGTGTCTTTCCTGACCATTCAAAGGCCTACGGGCATGTTTACAGGCATTTGAAGGCGATGCTGAACTGCGTTGCAAAGCACAAATCGGCCTGCCAACCTCGCGCCCTTTCTTCGGGATGACATCACGGTGTCATTCTTTCTGCCTCTTTCACCCGGCTGATTCAGCCCTGACCAGGAGTTTGACGATCGTGAAACAGCAAGGTGAATACCTGATACCTGCACCTCAGAGCGCGGTCTGGGCTGCTTTGAACGATCCGGAGGTCCTCGCCAGGTGCATCCCCGGCTGTCAGACCATGGTGCGGGAAGACGACACTCATTTCAGTGCGAAGGTCAAAGCCAAGGTCGGCCCGGTCAGTGCGACGTTCGATGTCGGCCTCGAACTTCAGGATGTGATTGCGCCAGACAGCTATCGCATCAGCGGCAACGTGAAGGGTGGACCAGCCGGGTTTGGGAAAGGCGGTGCAACCGTTCGATTGGAGGCCAAAGGTGCAACGCTCACCCGCCTGACCTATGACATCGACGCTTCGATCGGCGGCAAGCTTGCGCAGGTTGGATCAAGGTTG
>CAMDVY010000422.1 GCA_945878745.1 Klebsiella pneumoniae
ATCAATTCGCCGAACCACCAGCTTGTCTGCTTCTCTAGCCTCTTCGATCACGAGATAAGACGCACTGTCCTTGCGGAAAATCTTCCCAATCAACGCCATCGACCCTTTACGCATCACTGCCCTCCTACTGCTTGATGAAGTTCAGGCAGTCTCGCTCATTCCGATGACGGGAATGCTGCGATCAATTAAGTGTGTTGTAAGCGTGATGTGCCGTTTCCGGTGCCGACCCTGAGGACGTTGAACGATCTTCGGACCGTCCGGCAAAACGGTACTCAAGGAGCCTGGCCGTGTGTTGAAGCAGCGCACTGACCGAAAACGGCTTGGCCAGAAATTCGGTGCGACCGACCTCATCAGTCTGCCATGGACCATTTTCAATCGACGAATAACCAGAAATGAACAGCACTCGCAGTTCCGGATCGCAGGAGCGAGCCTCCAGCGCAAAGTCTGTCCCGAGAGCCCCCTGCAACACGATATCGCTGACCAGCAAATCTACCCTGTTGGCAACGAGCCATTGCCTTGCGCTATCGACATCGGTGCAGGACCGAACAGCATGTCCCTGTGATACCAACGCACGAGTGACCAGTTCATTGACCTGCGGATTATCCTCAAGCAACAGGATGGCGGCCGGCAGCGTCTGCAGCGTTGGACTCATCTCTGCCTGTGCTGAAATGACGCGCGATTGCAGGTCCTGCCGAAGAATGACCAGCACTTCCGTGCCCACATGAGAACTGCTCTCTATTTCTACGAGACCACCCTGTTGCTTGACGATGCCATACACACTTGCCAGACCAAGCCCCGTTCCTTTGCCTGAGGGTTTAGTCGTAAAAAACGGATCAAAGGCGCGCTCGAGCGTTTCAATACTCATCCCGCTCCCGGTATCGCGCACAAAGATGCACACGTACTGCTCGGTCGCCTCCAGATCACGCATCGCAGCGAGCTGTTGCACCGCTTCTCCTTGAACCACTCGAATGGTGAGCGTGCCGCCGATGATCATGGCGTCACGCGCGTTGGTCACCAGATTCAGCAGCACCTGATTCAGCTGACCCTCGCTGATTACCGCGCTACAAGACACTTCCGGCAGATCGAGCACCAGCCTGATACCCTCCCCGGACACGCTTTCGAACACTGCGCGCCAGCTACGAATCGACTCGGCAACGTTGACGCATTTGTCAGCAGACGGTGAATTGCGGGCGAACGCCATTAGATCGGCTGTCAATCGCCCGGCATCAGTACCTGCCCGCAGGATATTGGTCCGTGCCTCACTGTTGGGTAACAACTCGGCAAACCCGTTGACCACGGTCAACAGATTATTGAAATCATGCGCAACGCCTGCAGCCAGCTGACCCACACTCTCCAGCCGCTGCGCACGGATCAGTCGGTCTCGATGTTTGCGCTCTTCGCTGACATCTCTGGCACCAATGATCCATGGCAACTCGCTTCGAGCACCCTCGTCGGTCTCCAGGGGGACGACAAAACACTCGAGCCACACCCATTCTCCGGACCGAGCCACGACATTGACCTCAATGCGAGTGCCATGTTCGGGTCGCTCGCTGAACCTGGTCACATTCTCGTCAAACTGAGCAGGACTCACAAAATCCTTCAGATCCCTGCCAACCAACTCGTCGACCGAATACCCCAGCAATTCCGCTGCAGCCGGACTGGCTCTTAAGACGGTGCTACCTCGCGTTTCAAGATGGGCCGGGAAAGCGCCTTCGACAAACGAACGCATCGCATCTCGACCGCTCTGAAGTTGACGAATCGCCCTGGTGGCCATCAACAGTGCCTGAGCGCGGGTGTATTCATTGAGCGCAGCGGCAACGCCCACGGCGAAAGTGATGATCGCCATGCTCAGACTGATCGACACAGAGTAGTCTGCGGATCTGACCACAAATGGACCCAGATAGCCTGACCACACCACACCAATGAAAGTCCAGATTATCCCGCCCGCAATTCCGAGCAGCGCCGAAGCAGCAACCGGGAGCGCCACAACCGCAACCACGCTGAACCCATCATCAGGACCAAAATCGTAGGCGATTTCGCAAAACAGCAAGAACAACAATGCATGAGCAGCGATCTTCGGTTTTCGGCTGACCACGAGGACCAGCAACGGAACGAGTTGTAACGGGAGCACCCAGGCCAGACTCATCGCCGTGCCTTCAAACCCGAGTGCCGACAAGAGGCCCAGTGTGAGCAATACCGCCAGCGTGGAGAGCACAACGGCGTACACCACAAGCTCTCCCTGGCGCTGAGTTTCTGCCGGCGCGTTTTGCAACGCCGCTGGCAGGAATAAGTCCACTGAAATCGTCACTACAAGTGCTGCTTGGAAGACATCGATACTTTACCTATCGCCAGCCATCCCGTCTCCGGCAGGACAACATGTCTAACGGCCACCTGAAATCGCCAGACATTTTCTTGACGCTCTTTCTTGACGCTCTTTCTTGACGCACAGGGGGGGGGCTACCTACAATGCGCGCCTTCTTTTCCCAAGCCTTTCTACGTCCCCTTCGTCTAGAGGCCTAGGACACCGGGTTTTCATCCCGGCAACAGGGGTTCGACTCCCCTAGGGGACGCCAATTCAAAACGTGTTGACGCAGAGTCTTCACTTTCAGGCGTGCGGCAGCAATACAAGCCGCACGCAAGTTGTGTGCGCCAATTTGTTTTCAAGATCCGCCTTGTTCTCGCCGCCATACTCTGAGCTAGGCGGTCCGTGGCCCTGCCAACTGAACCTTGATTCCATCGGGATCAAAAAAGAACACGAGACCAAAATCGGGACCACCACCGATCGGCCAGACAGGCTCAAAACCGATTTCCTTCATCGATTTGATGGCCGCAGTCAGATCTTTCACGTAGAAATTGATGCGATCGATCCCCAGATGATTGACCGGCGGCGCGTAGGCTGGTGCAGCGTCGTAGGGACGCTTCCACTGTCGCAGCTGAAGCGTCGCGCCGTCCGTACCTTCACCGAGACTGATGTCGAGGCCGTCGAACTCGATCGGACCGTCAAAACCGTGCGCTGCAGCGAACTCGCCTGAGCCTGCCTGCGAGCCGGGCGCAGACTCGGTGAACCCGAGCAGCCGATAGAACTCTCGCGATCTCTCAAGATCAGCCACGTTCATGTTCGTGTTGACCAGCCGAAGCAAACCGGGGCTTGACGTTGCTCTTTCACCGTCTGCGGTCTCGATCAACTTCAGGAACACGCCGTCCTGGTCCTTGAAAAACACGAACCGCTCACCATTGGGCGCCGTTGCCGGTGCTGACACGAACTCCACACCTTTCGCCTGGAGGCAGGCGAAGTCGCCATCGAGATTTGTCGTTGAGTAGGTGGCGTAAGCCATGCCGATGTGATTGAGGTGAGCATATGGCGGCTCATCTCGGAACGAATCACCCCGGAATTGCACGGTGTCGACGAATGGAGGTGTCGGCGGATTTTCCAGGCTCGTCAGCGCGACGTAGATCAGATAGTCGTCTGCAAAGCCGAGCGCCCGGGCGAAGGTGGTACTCGTCTCTGGCCCTGCCGGATAGATTTCGCCTTTGAAGCCCAAGGTGTCGTAGAACGCTCGCTGGCGTGCCATGTCGCTCGTGTTGAGCCCGAAGTAACCTTGTCGCAGAAGTCCAAGATCAGCCTGGATTTGTTGGGTCACGCGAACATCAA
>CAMDVY010000423.1 GCA_945878745.1 Klebsiella pneumoniae
GACATGCGTCCGGCAGAGCCAGTGCCTGAAGCGCTGGTGAAGCTGCTCGCACAATGGAAAGACCATCCCGGCGTGTTATGGGTACAACGTCAATACCGCGAAAACCGACCAGCGGATCCCAACTGATCTGGATACCGCTCTGGCTCGGCGGAGAGCGAAACATTTCTGGCTGCAACCGGACGATAAAACATAGAGAATGCGCCGGTTTATTTTTGGCGATCAGGATCTGAGTCTCGCCACCACCCTTCTCAACGCCGTCGTCCGGAGCCCTCTTGACCATGAAAATCGCCAGCAATCGCGTCGTTCTCATTCACTACACACTCAAGAACGATGCCGGTGACACGCTGGATTCGTCCGCCGGCGGCGAGCCCCTCGCGTACCTGCACGGCAATGGCAATCTTATCCCTGGCCTCGAAGCCGAACTCCTCGGGCGCGTTGCCGGTGAGTCGTTGAATGTACGCATCGCTCCACGGGATGGATATGGGGATATCGATCCCGCTCTGGTTCAGAACGTCCCGCGCAGTGCCTTCGCGGGCATCGACAAGATCGAAGTCGGCATGCGCTTTCAGACCCAGACGGCACAAGGCCCCCAGGTTTCGGTGGTCACTGGCGTGTCTGATGACTCAGTGCAGATGGACGCAAACCATCCTCTGGCTGGCCAGCATCTCAACTTCGCGGTAGAGATCACCACTGTGCGCGAAGCGAGCCATGAAGAGATGGCACACGGACACGTGCACGGGGCGGGTGGACACCACCACTGAGCCCGTGCACCAGGGCTGAGACCCGCCAGGATAGAAAATGCGCTGGACCAGGCGTCGATGAGATCAACTTCCCGTGAAGGTCGGCGCGCGCTTTTCACGAAAGGACGCGAGCCCCTCCGCGAAGTCGTTTGAACCCGCCGAACGTGCACGCATGGACGGAATTTCTGCGAAGGCGGCATCCTCTCCCGCCGCCAGATAACGCAAAGCGCCGCGCTTGATCTCCTGAACCGCGATGGGCGCAAGGCTGGCGATCTCGCCAGCGATTTCGAGCGCACGTCGTACCTGCGCGCCCACGGGCACAACTTCCTGAACGAAGCCTATTGCCAACGCACGCGCCGCGCCAAACTCGTCTGCACGCAGCAGGTGGTACATCGCATTACCCCAACCGGCCCGTTGCACATAGCGCACGTGTGCCCCACCAAACACTGCCAGACCCCGCTTTGGTTCCATCTGACAAAACCGGCAATCATCCGCGGCGATGACAATGTCCGCTGCCAGCATCATCTCGATGCCAATCGTGAACGTGATGCCCTGAACCGCCATGACCAGCGGCTTCGAACAACGGTGCTTCAAACCGAATCCATCGACTCGGGTTGTGTCGCCGGGTTGTTCATGCTCGCCTGCTTCACCACGCATGGAAGCTGCAAAGCGTGGCAGGTCCAGACCAGCCGTTGAGTGCTGGCCAGCAAAACTCACCACGCCGACCCACAGGTCACGGTTCTGATCGAGCTGGGTCAACGCATCTTCGAGGGCAGTGAACATCTCCGGTGTAAACCCGTTCATCTTGCTGGCCCGGTCGACAACGATATGTGCAACATGCGCGTCACAAGTCATGGTCACCGTGCCGTTATATGCCTGAGTGGTCATCCTGATCTCCGTGATTGACTGCATGCGCGAAAGCCTGGGCTCATGATGCTGGTTCGATCCGCTCCGGCTGCGGCTCGACGTCCGGGGCTGGCAATAGAAAAGTGACCAGTTCTTCGTAAGTTTCTGAGCCTGAGTTGATGGCTCGGTGGACGCGTGGCTCAGGGTCATCCCACCCTGCCATGCCCCGATGAACCGAGAGAACCTCTGGTGCCGCGCCGCCCTCAAACTCGATGGTCAGTTCATCGCCATGCAGCACCACCGAATACCGACGGCAAGGATCAACGTGCCACTCCATGGCTTCGCCGACACGCAGCGTCATTCGACGCACAACCGCTTCGCGGCATATCGAGACCACCTTGAGTGTCACGGCGCACTCATCGAACAGCCCGCGGGCTTCAACACTCGCTTCGTGGACGCCGGACTGCGCGCCAGATGGCCAATGGGACGACTCGGTCGCTGAACAAGATCGCCCCCACAATTCGGACAGCGCCCTTGCAACTTCTGATCAGCACACGGCGCACAAAACGTACATTCGAAAGAGCAGATGCGCGCCTCGGCCGAATGGGCGGGAAGATCTACATCACAACATTCACAGTTCGGTCGCAACTCCAGCACAGCATTAACTCCGGTTAACCGGACCGCTTGCGCAGCCGCAAAACATCCACCAACTGATCATCGGTCCACGCGGACATCTTATACAACCGTTCATAGGGATCTCCGGCCAGACAGAGTGCCTGGGTAAAGGCAGGTTCCGTCTTCAGACCTGCTCGCTTCAGAGCTAGAACCGCAGATCTTAACCAATCTCCCGCCAATTCCAGCAGTCGATATTCGACATCCAGATGCACCACCGCTGCCTGGTTATCGACCGGTACTGCCTGCCCAAACACTTCGATCGGGAACCCGTCGATGACGAAGCTCGCCATGGTTGTTGGCTCGTTATGCACGACACTGCGGCTTAATCTGAACTCGGAGGCCAGACTGAAGTGATCTGCAAGGCAGATTGCGAACGCCGACGCATCGTGAACTTCACAGATGATGTCGAGATCACTGTCCGGCAGATCCAGGGCAAGGGGAAAGGTGCCGGCCAGGACCGGATCAAAAACATGAAGTCGCTCCAGCACCTGATGGGTTACCAGCACCTTCCAGGCTTCCCGCTGACGCAGGGTGCCCTGGTTGAGACGGTCGATCTCCCGCCAGTTCCACGGCGTACTCTCCATAGGCTCTACAACGACCACTCATGAATATCCGGCGGCTCGGCCAGATAGTCTGCAAATCGCGCCCAACGCGGTGTCATTCGCACATAGACCAATTCCGGCCAATCGAGCCTGCCGGGGCCATCAGGGAACGCTGCATAGTAGGCGAGCTTGATACGCTCAAGATCTTCGCCAACCGGAAAGTCGACCTCACCTTCGATCTGCAATGTGCGCGGGTCGTCGTCCTCCCACCCGCCTATCACCATGGCAAGCCTGGGATTATCACGAAGATTTGCGGCCTTTCGGCTGCTCGACAAAGTGTCGAACACAATCTCGTTCCTGTCTGTCATGGCGATGCCAACCAGCGCAGCCTGTGGAGCGCCCGCACCCGATGCACTGGCCTGCACCGCCCAACGATGGGTATCAACAAACGCCTTCAGATTCTTGCTGTTCAGGACAGACCTCCTGCATCACGCGCCTGAGCCTGCCTAGCCTGGTCGGCTCAGATAAACATCCAGCGTACTGTGGAAATGGCGGATGCGCGATTCCTGGTAGCTGGACAGGGTTTCTGCGCCCTTCCTGCTCGCCCGCATGCCTTCGTGTTGCCAGCGCAGGTTGTTGGTGTCCTGATCAAGCACCCGCGCACTGAATGGATCGATACCCTTCAATCCCTGAAACGACTCCTCTTCAGTAATGCGCTGGACCTGCGCCGGTTCAGGACGTGGAGCGCCAGGCGCAATCGGCATCAGGCGAATGAACTCCATGACACACCGGTTCGGATCTTCACCCATCGGGCGAATCCGATGCAGTTGGGGCAGTCCAGGAC
>CAMDVY010000424.1 GCA_945878745.1 Klebsiella pneumoniae
ACTGGCCTCTGAGCAAAAGGGCGAGGTGATCTACACGCCACCGGTGGGGGAAGCTTTACTGCGCGATCTGCTCGCCAACTGGGAGCGCTTCATGCACAACCACGTGGAGGTGGACCCCCTGATCCGCATGGCAGTTGGGCACTATCAGTTCGAGGCCATTCACCCATTCACGGATGGCAATGGCAGGACCGGGCGCATCGTCAACAATCTGTTCCTGATCCAGGAGAATCTGCTGACGTTGCCGATCCTGTACCTCAGTCGCTACATCATTCGCAACAAGACCGAATACTACGAATTGCTGCTGGACGTGACCCGTCATCAGGCATGGGAACCTTGGATTCTGGACATGCTGCGCGGCGTGGAAGAAACCGCTGTGTGGACAACCGCCAAAATCGCAGGCATACGCGCGTTGATCGAGCACACCACCGAAACCATGCGTAGACGTCTGCCGAAGATCTACAGCCACGAACTCGTGAACCTGATCTTCGAACTCCCCTATTGCCGCATTTCGAATTTCGTTGAAGCGAGCCTGGCCAAGCGCCAGACAGCATCGTTATACCTGAAGCAATTGGTCGACATCGGCGTGCTCACCGAAACCTCCACGTCAAAGGAAAAGCTGTGGGTTCACCCGAAGCTGATGCAGTTGCTGACGCAGGAGACCAATGAATTTCAACGCTACGCTTGAAGGTTGCCGGCTACGCGAGCAACACGACAGACTAACCGTGGCCTAGAAGTCGTACTCAATCTCCAGAGACAGGGACGTGTTCCGAAACCCGTCCTGTCGATTATGCGCAACCCCGAGTGATGCCCCCATCCCGCCAAGATGCCGGGCAGAGAGACTCGCACCCATGAGGAAGCCCGTCTTCGACTGATCATAGC
Organism: Klebsiella pneumoniae; assembly: GCA_945878745.1. Lineage (GTDB taxonomy): Bacteria > Pseudomonadota > Gammaproteobacteria > Pseudomonadales > Azotimanducaceae > SYFY01. The sequence goes on from CAMDVY010000424.1 coordinate 880, forward strand.
CTTCAGTCGTAAACGCATAACGTGATCCGACAAAGGTGGACGCGCTGCGCGGTCGATCAGCCGCAACAAGCCACTCGACGCCAATCAAGCCGCCCGCGGACCACACCCAGTCGCCCACGGGCCACAGGGTGCCTCCATTCAGACTGGCACCCGCCAGCCATTGATTCTGATCGGCCGTGCGCACTTCGATGCCTGCCAGACCAGAAGATGTTTCGATGAAGTTGTCAGTGCTGACCCGAATGTGGGTGAATGACAGTTCGGGGCTCAGAAAGCCGGTGTCACCGATATCGAAGTCGCGGCTGGCGGCGACGTTGAAAATCCACTCCGTTGCATCGATCTTGGCATCGAGCACAAGCCTGCGCGTGACATCACCTCGACCGAACAGGAAGACCCGCGCCTGATCCGTCTCGTGATCACGCATCGCCACGCTGCCGGACAAACGGTAATCGCCCAAAGACAGTCGACCGAACAACTGAACATCAGTGGTTTTCGACTCATCCTTTTCCTGCACGGTCGTATTGACGTCGTGGGTGCTCCGCCCAATCGACACACCAGCAGCGAACGCGTCGGTAAGCCCCCGCTCAATACCGACCTGCACGTTGCGGGATTCCGCGTCATAAGCCAGTTGATTGGTCGACGCGGATCGACTGCTATCACCAACGCCTGTCGACAACCACATAAGCGTTGATCTCTCAGGTTTGATGGCCTCAAGCGCCTGGACGTCGAAAACCAGGCCGGAAAGAAACAGCACAACAGCCACATGCGGAGGACGCAAGAACGAGGCAAGTCGGAAACGGCCTGTATGTCGCATGTTTGTAGTTCCAGTTCGGCGGATCTGTACCGAGGAGTTTAGGCCAGCACGTTGCAGCCATCGGCCACCTGCACCTCACCATAATCGGTCTGAAAGGTGATCCCCCTCACACTTTTACTGACTAATCCCGCCTTTCGACTTTTTTTCACAAAACCTGTCAACCAAACCCGGCACCGTGCGTTCCTGTCCATGGGAATACCCGTAACACGAGGAATACAGGATCATGAAATCGCTCAAGTTCATCACCGTTGTCACCTTCACGGGCCTGCTGTCCGCCATGTCGGCCAATGCAGAACCGGGTGATGCCATCAACGAACATCTCGATCGCAAGGGTGACCGTATCGAAGATCGTCTCGACCGCAAGGGCGACGTCATCGACAACCGCCTCGATCGGAAAGCAGCCGTAGCGGAGGCCAATGGCCATGAAGCCGCTGCACGACATCTGGATCGCAAGGGCGACCGGATCGACAACCGATTGGATCGCAAAGGTCATCGCATCGACCGGCAACTTGATCGCAAAGGTAACCGAATCGATCGTCGACGCTAATCGAAGTTCCCCGCCGGGGTGACACTTTCCCCCAGAAGTGTCACCCCGTTTTTCTGATCGACACGGTCGGTCAAGCCGTCCATTCCAACAAGAGGTTCAACATCATGCAAACGAACTGGTTAAGTAGTTGCCGCCGTAGCCTGGCGGTATTTTCCAGCGTCGCACTCCTGTCACTTGCCGGTTGCGGCGGTGGTGGTGGTTCGGCAGCAGCCCCTGCGCCAGCGGGTCAGGCACCCGTCCAGGACAATGGTGAACTGCTCTTCGCCATTACTGATGCCGAGGGAGATTTCGTCTCCTATCTGGTCGACGTGGTCGCCATCGAACTCAAGCGCACCAACGGTGACATCGTCAACGTGCTGCCAACTCGCACCCGCATCGACTTCACTCAACTGGCTGAGCTTACCGAACTGCTCAGCGTCGCCAGCGTACCAGTGGGCAACTATGACAAGGTGTCACTCCGTCTGGACTACACCAACGCTGAAGTCATGGTGCAAAACGACGCCGGCGAGCCGGTAACGGCAAATCTGAGGGATGTAAACGGCAATGCCATCACGATCCTGGACGTCGAGCTGGAACTCACCGGCAACGACATCATCCGGATTACACCACGCAGCTTGCGGGCCATGAGTCTCGACTTTGATCTGGATGCGTCGAACACCGTTGATCTGTCGACCAACCCGCCAACGGTTCGAGTAGAACCGGTCCTGCTGGCTACCTCTGAGCTGGAAGCCAATCGGGAACACCGTGTTCGTGGCCTGCTGGATACCGTTGTCGAAGCCGATGGCAAAGTGACCCTCAAGGTTCGCCCGTTCCGGCATCGTACCGGTTCGTTTGGTTCCACGACGTTTACCATGACGTCCGACGCCGACTACGAAATCGACGGTGACAGCCTGGAAGGCAGCGCAGGTCTTGCGGCACTGGCTGGCAAGCCGAAGGACACACCGGTGGTTGCGCATGCTTTTGTACGTGACGGCGCACTGCGCGCCGATCGCCTCCTGGCAGGCACCAGCGTGCCATGGGCCAACGTCGAAGTAGCCCATGGTGTGGTGACGGCACGAGGTAGCAACCGCCTGACACTCTCTGGTGTGGCCATATCAACGCGCGAAGGCCGCTTCGAGTTCCGTCGCAACATCACTGTGCTGGTCGGGAACGACACCGCCGTCAATGCACCTGGCCTTGATGGCGATGATCTTGATCAACTCTCGGTTTCAGTGGGCCAGCGTGTCGTTGTCAGCGGCAATCTGACCACCGACAACAATCTCGACGCCACCCTTGACGCCACAAGTGGACGCATGCACATGCAGATGAACCGCGTCGCGGGTCAAGTAGTGAACGCCAATCCGTTGGTCGTAGACCTCGAGTTCCTTAACGGTCGTCGCCCTGCCGCATTCAACTTCACCGGCAC
>CAMDVY010000425.1 GCA_945878745.1 Klebsiella pneumoniae
GACGTTGCGATGAATGGAGGGTCTGAAACTCTGACGATTATTGTCGAATCAAGGTTAATCAGAGTTACCCTAGGTGGCGGCAGCGCGACAAGGTTCGCGATCAGGAGATCGACCCAGGGATGGCGTCCGCGTGCGGTCTCCGACCGCGATTGTTGGGATCATCGAGGATCGCGATCAGGAGATCGCTCCTACAGGGTCGATGGAGTCAGATCGGACGACGTATGTCAGTCACTACCCAACAGAACGAATCACTCGCTCGCCAAACTCGCTCAACCGATCAAGTCCGCCCGGACCTCCAAAAAAGAACGCCGGCAGCATCACCCGGCCCACACCCAGCTCCGCGAGTTGCTCGGCACCTTTGATCGGATCTGCCATCTGATGGCCAAACCTCGCATTGATCTCGATCGTCGCGGGGTCACGCCCGGCACGTTCGGCCGCTTCCCGAACCCTGCGGATCAAGCTGCCCAGTCGATTCACATCACCTTCGCCGGGAAAGTACCCATCCGCGAGGCGAGCACAACGCTGGATCGCGGCTTCGGAGTCTCCACCCACGATGATCGGAATCGATCCATGCACGGGACGCGGGCTGCAGGTCACGGAATCGAAGTTGACGAATTCACCTTTGAACGACGCAGCGGGACCGGTCCAGAGTGCCCTCATCGCAGCAATGTACTCATCGTTGCGGGCGCCACGACGCTCCCACGGCACACCGAGCGCGTCGAATTCTTCTTTCATCCAACCGACTCCAAGCCCCAGCTCGACCCGTCCACCGGACAAGCGATCAAGCGTCGCCAGCTCCTTGGCCAGAACGAGCGGGTTACGCTGCGGCACGATCAGAATGCAGGTTCCAAGCCGTAGCGTCGGAGCCGCTGCGGCTGCAAACGCGAGCCAGATCAGCGGATCGGGAACGGGTGTATCAGGCGCAGCCGGGATCTTGCCATCGGCTGAATAGGGGTATTTCGACTCGATGGTGGTTGGCAGGATCACATGTTCTCCGCCCCACACGGATTCGAACCCCGCTGCTTCTGCCACTTTGCAGACATCCACTGCTGCCGGTCCATCGATGCCAATACTGCTCGCAAACGCCAAGCCAAATTTCACTCTCACTTCTCCAATGATTCTTGACGGATCAATTCGCGACTGACGCCGGAATCCAGCTGCCATGGAATCCCGATGGAACACGCGGCAGCTCGATCGATGCGACGGGCTCGTTGTCCATCGTCTTTGCATCCAACACGACAAAGCGGCTGGTATTCGTCGCCGCGTCGTGCACGTAAGTCATCAGGTAGCCGTCGTCTTCGTTCTTGCCATTGGCCGCTGGCACAAACACCGGCTCGCCTGGCGATCGGCCACGACCGAGCGAAATCTCGGAACGAGTACCGGTCTGACGGTCATATTTGCGGATGATACCCGACGCGGTCATCGGATCTGCGCCTGCGTTGTCCGCCATGCCCATCACGTAGCCATAACGATGCTTGAGCCCGATCACGCTGTCGGCCACTCGCGGAAACTCACCGGGGCGATCGTCGACCTGCTCCTCGTGCACCTTTCCTGTCTTGGTGTCGATCGTCCAACGCCACAGTTGTGGCATGGGGAAGTCCATCATCGAATCACGCCAGATGTGACTGAACCGGGCAACGTCCAGCACGATCTTGTCGCCCTCTTCGTACGAGTTCATCGGATGAAAAACGTAACACGGGTTGATCTCATACCAGCGAACATCCGCATCCGTGCCATTGCGAGGCATCACTCCGAGCCGAGAGGGATAGTTGTCGTCCCAGCGAATGGGCATACCGCCGCTCATCGCCAGCTTCATGTCGAACACCGCGGGAAGGTCCATGAAGATCACGTGATTTTGCGTGATGTTGAAGTCATGCATCATGGTTGGACCGCCCACTGTGATGTCTTCGGTCTGCACCAGCTTGCCATCAGCGGACACACGCAGATAACGCAGATAAGGCGCAAACGGCGCATAACCGAAGGCCAGCAACTCGCCAGTCACCGGACAGATCTTCGGATGAGCAGTGAAGGATCCCTTCAGCACGCCGTCGAAGTCCAGTGCTCCCACCGTGTTGAGCTCACCATCCAGCACGTAAGGAAAGTGACCTTCTTCGAGCGCCAGTATCTTGCCAGCGTGACCGACCACATGGGTGTTGGCCTTGGAGGATTTCATGTCCATCATCACCGCCGGATCGAGAACGTTCACGGACGGATTCTTGATGAAGGGCGTCTGCACATAACGATTGCGGTACCACTGGGCCTTGCCATCGCGAAGTCGAATGCCGTGAACCATGCCATCACCAAAAAACGGGTGCGCGCTGGTGCCGGTAAATGGATTGGCGCCATTACGCACATAACGACCATCCAGTTCGCTCGGGATAGCTCCAGTAACCTTCAATTCGGTGATCGAGTGCTCTTCAGTCGTTGGCCGCCCGTTGCCACGCAGATGCACGGGAGTACTTTCTTCGTTGATCGACACTGCTGACATGGTCGTGCTCTCCATCCGGTTGGGCTTGAGCAGCTATCGTAGTTTCACCCGCAACATAAATCTACCCGTGGTAATTTAATCGGATGACTCGCTCCAGGACATCAGATCGCCCAGACACCATCGCACCACGACGCCCAGGTCGGCCGGCCGGCCGAACTGTCAGTCACGGCGTGATCGCTGATCGAGAATCGTTGTTGGTAGCCGCCGAGCGATTGATACGCGAGCGTGGGCCCAGTGTTTCGCTGGATGCCATCGCGGCGGAAGCCGGGGTCACCAAGCCCATCCTGTACCGTGGTGTTGGTGATCGGGAGGCGCTGGTCAATGCCCTCGCCCAGCGCCTGACGGTGCGCATGACTGAAGAAGTGGGAAAACTGGTCAGCGAGGCTTCGGATTCGCGGGATGCCATGCATCGTCTGGTTGGTGGATATCTCAAACACGCCGAGGCTGACCGCCATCTGTACCTGTATGTCACGCTCAATGGCGCTGGCGATGATCGAGTGCGCAAATCGCCCAATCTTGCAGATGGAACGGCAGCTCAGTTCGCTGAGGGTATCGCCGCGTACCGCACGGCCCAGGGTGCAGACCCAACAGTCGCCACCACCTGGGCTTATGGCCTGGTGGGCGCGCTGCACTTCGTGACCTTGTGGTGGCTGCGTGATCAGAGTATTGACGTCGAGCAGGTCACTGACCAGATCACCTCGCTGATCTGGTCTGGATTCAGTCCCAAGACATAGCGCTGGCATCGCCTGGACGCCCCTGTTCCCATTTGACCCTTCCTAGCAATAACCGGCAGACCAGTTGACCAACAGGATTCTCACCTGCCATGGTGACGTAAATCACCACTGAACCCTGGCGCATACTGGAGGACAACACCAGTGCCTGAACCGACGGTCTCGATTTCGCGAGCGCGCATGGTCAGCCTCTGCCGCGAGGATGCCCACCGCGTGGCTCGAATCATCCCTGGAATATTTGCTGCGGGGTTCTGCCTCGAAGCACTTTTTCACTGGAATACCGGTGCGCCCGTTCTGGTCGTCGTGCCTGTGTTGTGTGCTTGTTCCTGCCTGTTGTTGCACGTCTTGACCAGACGCTACGGAAGTCACATCCGCTACCCCGAATGGCTCCTGTTGGTGTACTGGTCTCAGGTTCAGCTGA
>CAMDVY010000426.1 GCA_945878745.1 Klebsiella pneumoniae
CCCTTACATAAGGCAGGTTGAATCCGCGGCAGTACTCCGGTGTTTCATCGCCCTGGAACTGGAGCGCCTTGAGATCGATCGAACTGACCACCGCTTCCACCGTCTGACGTGAAGCATCCACAAACAACCCCCACGTCTCGACTCGGCCATCGATCGCATCAATCAGTTCACGCGCGAGGGAGACGGAAACACAGCGTGGACTGACCGGCGCAAAGTTGAGCCCGATAATGTCCAAATCCAGCGCAGCGATACGGTCCGCATCTTCCGGACGCGTGACACCGCAGATCTTGATCAGTGTTCGCCGCACGCCTTCCCTCCGGCACGGTTCAGCGGACCGGTTTGCATCCGGAACCTTATCCGTTCCATGGTCGTCTTCACCGATTACCCATCATCGCCGCCATGGCAACGCCCATCTCGCCGGTGACTCGAGAGGCAACCGGCTGGGTGCTGGCCGCGTTCCAGTAGGTTGCCAGCAGATCAAAGCCCTTGAACGCGGGTGAACGGCCGAACATCGGCATGAGCGCGTTGATAAAAAAGAAGCCAGTGACCAGAGCACAATCGGCGAGCGTCAGCGAATTCCCGACCGCAAATCCGCCACCTTGATACCCGCCATCCTTCAACATCTGTTCGCAGATGACGAGACTTTCATCCAGCGACACCAGCCCCTGACTGACCGCAGCAGCATCGCGCGTTGCAGGATTCAGCTGTGCATAGAGCGGGGACATGCGTGGATAAAGATAAAGATCGACAAAGCGCGACAGCAACCTCACTTGCGCCCGACTTTCAGCATCTGCAGGTCGCAGCGGCAGAGACGTAAATACATCCTCGATGTATTCACAAATCACTTCGCTTTCCGGAATGACTCGCGTGCCAGTATCCAACGCCGGGATCTTGCCGGTGGGGTTGATCGCCCTGTATTGCGCACTGCCGGTTCCGCCCGGCGCTGAAGCGAGTTCAATGCCGTTGCCCACCAGATCCTTGGCGTACACCTGCATGCGTACCCGGGCAGAAAATGGCGACAGGTCACCCTGATAAAGCTTCATTGCGGACTCCAGTTGCGGACTTGGAAAAAATCCGGCGATGATGATATCTCATCGTCTCGATTTACCTGCTATTGGAGCCGTGCTTAGCGCCGGTTATTCGCATGGGCACATGGAACCCGCACCGATGACGCAAGCTGCGTGGCACTACGTTATTCAGAGTGTTGTTCAGAGTCGATCGAGTGAATGCCGATGCTGCAGCATCGGCGGCAGCCGACCGGGTGGCCAGCCAGCTGACCTATCCAGCGCGTCCGCCAGAAAATGGTCGGGATACTGAACGTCCACCAGGTACAAACCATCTGGCGCGGCGGTACGCCCAAGGACCTTTCGGTCACGCCCCACAAGCGCCGCTTGCAGGTCGAATGCTCGCCACTCGCCTCGACCCACACGGACCAACGCACCGGCAATGTTTCGCATCATGCGCAACAGGAAGGCGTTGGCGGCGACATCAATCACCACGAACGGTCCGTAGCGTCGAACCATGACATGGTCAACCCGGCGAAACGGGGTCGGCGACTGACAAGCAGCCGCACGCAACGCCGTGAAGTCATGTTCACCCACCAGGCACTGGCCCGCAGCGTGCATGGCAGCATCATCCAGCACACCTGTCAGGGTCACCCGGCTCCGGGCAAGCGGGTCAGCTTCACCTTCCTGGAAAACATACAGGTAACGCCGGCCCGTCGCCGAGAACCGCGCATGAAAATCGTCGGTCACCCGGCGCACCCAGTGGACACGGACCGACGAGGGAAGATGAGAATTCAGCCCTTTGCGCCATGCATCGGCCGAGCGCTCGAACGGTGTTACAAAACTGATCACCTGACCCGTTGCGTGCACCCCGGTATCGGTTCGACCAGCTGCACCAAACCGGGAAGCCTCGGCGTTTACCTTTTGAAGAGCGGATTCGAGCGCGTTTTGTACAGCCAGGCCATTGGCCTGGGATTGGAAACCCTGAAAGGCATCTCCGGCGTAGGCGATGCCCAGCGCCAGTCGATGACTCAGGATGCCAGACTGTCGAGCAGGGAGCGGGCGAGATCCTTCTGCGCTTGATTACCTTCGCTCAGGACTTCGTTGAGAATGTCCTGCGCGCCTTCTGCGTCGCCCATCTCAATGTATGCCTGCGCAAGATCCAGCTTGGTTTCGGCAGCATCGTCGGAATCGCCAAAGTCGAATCCGTCATCGCTGTCATCGGCGGCGTCAAGATCATCTTCGAAGGCTCGCCCGGAGCGCATTCCGCCGTCCAGCTTCGGACGGGTAAACGACAGGATCTCTGCGCTCCTGGGTGCAACTTGAGAATCCGGGCTCTTGCCATCCTCTACTTCATCCAATGACGCCAACAGATCATCAAGATCTTCCAGTCCTTGATCACCATCCAGGCTCATTTCATCGGAGAGTGATTCCGCCGTATCGAGCAGCGGTACATCATCATCCACCCGCTTGAACTGAAAATCTTCCGGCGTGGTCGGTCGATCCGTCATGGCTGCCGCAGAAACACGCGGCGCGGCAGGCGTGTCATCAAGCTCGGCCAGCAAATCGTCAAGATCGAGGTCGTCGGTCAGGTCACCCTTGCCAAGCTGGCTTGTCGCTTCGCGATCCTTCGCAGCGATCCCAAAAGCAGGCGTTTCATCGGCATCAAACTCGATGCCCAGATCCCCACCCAGCACATCGCTGCGGCTTGAGGGGACATCATCGGATGCGATGGCGGCATAGTCACCCAGGAGATCAGGATCATCCGTCGATCGTTGGTCAGCACGATTAATGACTTGTTCATCGGCGACTTCGTCCCGGCTGCTGGTCGGCAGTTCAAATGTGTTGTGACTTCCCGCGGGAGGTTCGGTGTACAAAGCGCGCGCGGGCTCATCGTCTTCAATCTCCAGACTGAACTCTTCGTCGTCCTGGACAACATTGCTGTCCGCGAGAAGATCATCAATGGCCAGTTCTTCGTCGTTGACGCCGAGTGGTAGCGAATCAGCATCCTCGTCACCCAGGAGATCATCGCCTTCATCAACTGCGCCGACGAAGCCCTCTTCAAGTTCCCGAGCCGCAAGCAGGATGTCCTGGTCATCGCAACGATTGACCAGCTCTCTAATGTGTTTGTCGAAGGTCTCTGAGTCGTTGGCGGTGACCGCAACTTCGAGCAACTTCAGCCTGACATCGTGGCGATCAGCGTCTTCTTCCAATGCACCGAGCAACAAACCGATCGCGTGCGGGTAACGACCATACGCCGCATAGATATCGGCTTCACCAATGACATCTCCTGTCTGGCGAGCCGGCGAACCGCCTGGCCCTGTTTCTGTCTCCGCAGTTGCACCCAGTTTTTGCTCGTCGTTATCCTGGTCCAGATCATCGAGAAAATCGAACGTGTCAGTGTCACTGGATGTGGATGCTGCGTTGCTGGCCGCAGCCATGGCGGCGACTGGTGCAATCGCGGGCGCTACAGTTGTTGCAACAGATGCAACAGACGCAACAGATGGATCGACACGACCGTCCCGCGCCTCTGTCTGGCCAAGCGCCTCCCTGAATGCTGCGTCCTGCGCGGATTGCTGACGGCGACGAGCGAGCAACAGTGCGGCCACCAGAACCAGGACCAGAAGCAACCCTC
>CAMDVY010000427.1 GCA_945878745.1 Klebsiella pneumoniae
TGGTTCATGTGGGTGCTGATCACCAGCGGTGGTTATGCCGGTGACCTGCGACAAGCGGTGAGAATTGACTTTACGCCACTACGGCACGATACAACGACCGAGTCCAAGCGTGACAAGGTGGATCGACCGAAACCACAACAGGTCCCCGAGATGCCGGACATGGCGCGAACGAATTTTGATGCGGGCGACAACACTGCCAACTTCAATATGAGTGTGCAGAGTGACGTCAACATGGGTGGGATCACGGTGAGCGGTGGGTCTGACCGCGACGTGATTCCACTGGTTCGTATCAATCCTGAGTATCCGCGCCGTGCTCAATCCCGTGGGGTTGAAGGCTGGGTGCAGTTCGAATTCACGATCACGACATCCGGAACCGTCAAGGACCTTAAGGTGATCGATTCCGAACCCAAGGGACTCTTTGAAGATGCTGCAACCAGAGCCATTGCGCGCTGGAAGTACAACCCGAAAGTCGAGGAAGGCCGCGCCGTTGAACGGCGTGGTATCCGAGTCGTACTCCGATTCGACCTGGAGGATTGAGTGAAGGTGAAGTTTCTACGTCTGTTTATGGTACTGGCGCTGATTGGCAGTGTTTTCGCTGCTATTCCTGCGAATTCTGCGGAAGAGAAAAAACGTGAAGCACCGCAGATTGATGCGGCAACAGGCAAACGCCTCAACGAGGCGATTGAAGCAGTCAACGCTGAGAAGTTTAATGATGCCAAGGCTGCGCTTGCAAAGCTCAACATGGAGAAGCTCTCACCGTATGAAAAGAGCCGGGTAGAGCAGATGCTGGCGTCCATCGCCAGTTCGGAAAATGACTACGCAGGCGCCAGCCGACACTTGCAGGCAGCCGTCGCGACCGGTGGAATGACTGACGAAGAAATTCTCAGCGCGCGTTACCAGATAGCACAGCTATTCATGGTGCAGGAAAAGTGGCGTGAGGGAGCGGACGCACTGAAACAGTGGTTTGCGCTGACACCAACGCCGAATTCTGGCGCCTATTATTTGCTGGCCATTGCTTACTATCGGCTCGACGACCATAAGTCAGCCATGGAGCCTGCACAAAAGGCTGTCGATATGGCCGAGAAGCCTCAGGTCAACTGGATCGAGCTGGTCCTGGCGTTGCGACTTGAGCGAGAGGAATACGACAAGGCGCTACCAATGTTGAAACATCTGGTGCAATTGGCGCCTGAAAAACGCGCCAACTGGATTCAGCTGTCTGCAGTTTATAGGCAGCTCGAAAAATATGAAGAGGCTCTGGCGGTTGCACAGCTGACCCACATGGCAGGCATGTTTGAGTCGGAGTCCGACCTGAAGTCCCTGTCTGATCTCCAGGCGTTTACGGGTGTGCCCTTCCGTGCAGCGAAGTTGCTGGAGGAAGAAATCAAGAAAGGCAGGGTGACGCCGGATGTGAAGACCCTGGAAAAGGTCTCTTACATGTGGATCGCGGCGAGAAGTTATGATCGTGCGATGGGCCCCCTTTCCAAAGCGGCGAGCTTGCACAACACTGGGGATCTTTATGTCCGCATCGCTGAAATCAAGGTGCGGGACGAGAAATGGAAAGATGCTGCAGAAGCCATGCGCAGTGCGTTTGCCAAGGGCAATCTCAAGGACCCGGGCAACGGCCAGCTGCTGATGGGAATTTCCCTGCTTCGTCAGAAGGAAGTCAAAGAGGCGCGCGCTGCGTTTGTCAAAGCGACCCAGTTCCCGAAGGTTTCGACCCAGGCGAAGAGCTGGATAGCACACATCGATTCGACGCAATCCTGATTGCCTAAGCGGCGATCAACCCAGAGGAGTATCCGATGCCGCTTACCGTTTCCTTCCAGTTGTCTGACAAGGACCTGGAGTATTTCTCGGCGCGAATGGACGAGGCAAAGGAAAAGGCCTCCCGTTTGGGCGAGAGCACCATTCTCGAATCTGCGACCAAGATGCTGGAGGCCGTTAGCGGTACTGACATGCCGGGCTTCGTACGAGAGCGATTTGACAAGTTCGAGATGCTGGTTCGCATGATTACCGACACCAATTGGAATATTGGTGGTGAAGACCGAGCCCGTATTGCCAATGCCATCGCCTACGTCTGCGATCCGCAGGACATGATCCCGGACAACATTCCGGGCATCGGTCTGCTTGATGATGCCATCATGATTGAAATGGTCTGCACGGACCTGAGCCACGATATCGAAGCCTACAGGGACTTCTGCAAGTATCGTGAGAATGAAATAGCGCGGCGTGGTGCGGGCGGCAAGGATCTCTCGCAGGAAACCTGGATGGCCGCACGGCGAACCCAGCTACATGAGCGCATGCGTCGACGGCGTTCATCACTATGGGCTGCTCGATTGGGTCGATCACCCTTCTGATTCAAACTGCGTTGGAGCCGATGGAGGTCTGTCCCAACAGTGGACTCTCCATTTGCGCCAATCCAGGCCCGTTCGTTCTGTCCGTTCGTTCGGTCCGTTTGTTGTGTCTGTTAGTTTAGGGAACGACGAACAAGTCCTTGGCAACCACCGCCGATCTGATCGATTTCAATTCCTTCAACTGATCCACCAGGGTCTGCCAGCGTGCCAGCGACATCTCGCCCAGAGTCTTGATGTCGCCGGTTCGTATCAGGCTGACCTGGGCACGCGCACTTTCAAGAAAGGTCTGCGCGTCCATTGCCTTGTTGATCTTCCCCATTGCAGCGTTGGTGGCTGACGGGTCAGCCAGATACGCTTCCCATCCGGCACGAACGGCAGTGATCATGCGCGCCACTTCTCGCGGGTGGTCACGCAGATGTTCGCGTGTCGTTACCAGCACTGTCGTGTACGGGTTGTAACCACTTTCCGCGATCAGAAAACTGTCGACCTTCAATCCCGCACGACGCGCGGTCAATGGTTCGCTGGTGACAAAACACTGTTGCGACAATGTCGGGTCGTTCTGGAAGTTACCAATACCACCCAGATAGGGGGCAGTATTGACCTGCATGGGCGAGTGTTTTTTCTTCAGGTATTGCGCGTAGGGCAGACCGGCTTGCCACAACAGGGTGCCTTTGTTCTGCAGAACATCTCCCAGGGACTTAAAGCCTCGCCCGGCGTGCACCATGATGGCTTGTGGGTTGGTCTGAAAAGTGGCGAACAGGGCGACAACATTTTTTGCACCGCGATCATGGGAGATCACGATTTCGTCGGCAGAGACGACCGCGTAGTCCACCTTGCCGGCACCGAGCACCTGAATGGTGGGTGTCCCTGAGCCGCCTTCGATGATCGATACGTCGAGCGTGTTTTTCTTGTACAACCCAAGAACCTGAGCCGCGTAGAAGCCGCCGAACTGAGGTTCAGCCTTCCAGTTCAACGCAAGCGTAGCGGGGTCGGCGGTAACCGAACCGCACATGCCAAGAGCCAGCATCGCCAGCAGACTTCTAAACATCATGCACTCCTTGTATAGGGTCGCCGCCGGAGCAACAGCCCGCTGATCAGATCGATGGACAGAACCAGGAGTAACGCCAGTACGCTGGATGCGATGACGCCACTGAACACGAGATCAACCCGTTGCTGGGTGCGCGCGGAATCGATCAGGCTGCCAAGTCCGCCACCTGCAATGAACTCGCCGACAATCGCACCGATGGTGGCCAGACCGACAGAGATGCGAAGCCCTGTCAGAATATA
>CAMDVY010000428.1 GCA_945878745.1 Klebsiella pneumoniae
AGCTAGATTTCGAATGACTCGCATAGTGATTTCCCGTCCGAGATTGATGAGCCTTGTGTCCATCAGTCGATACTGATGACGGTCGGTTGGACGAGGGAAAAGGGAGAAACCAACCTCGATCGCTGGGAAAATTGCGTTATTTTTGAACGTCGGTGCTGTTCATGCCATCGCTGTCAACCGCAGAGGTTTGATCGGACAGGACTCATGACGGAAACCAAACGTCGCGAGCTCTCAAACCATCGGCTTCGACAGTCACCACTGCCGGGCTTTTCAGGACGCCGCCGCCTCCAGAGCCTTGGCGCGGCGACGAGCACTTTTCTTCTCCAGCATCCCGATCATTCGTTTGTGACGCTCCTCGGATATCGGGTAATTCCACATCATGGCAAATGCCGCAACATAGAAGACGATGGGCAGGAAGACGAATACCACACGCAGCGCCATGATCTGATCCGGACCGTTTTCACCAAATTTCGCCTGAAAGTCGAATAGCGCGAGCAGGTTCAGGACAAACCCGGCGGCGAGGGCAATCACCAGCTTGTTGGCGAGGGACCACACCGAGAAGAAGAGACCGGTTCGATCTTCTCCACTGCGTAATCGATCAAGGTCCACGACGTCTGCCTTCATGGCTGCCGGCAGAGCCGAAAAACTGCCAATGCCAAGGCCCAGGATGAAAAACACGACCATCATCCAGTACAGATCTCCTGCCCCCAAAAACCAGTAGCCAGGTTGAGCAATCGTGGCCGTTGCCATTCCCATCAACCACGCGTTGCGTTTGCCGACATGTTGCGCAACCCGATTCCAGAGCACCACCCCCATCAGGTTCGCCGAATAGAACACCAGCAGGACCACGCTGCTGTTGATGTTGGCTTCCAGCACATGCACAACGAAGAGGATGTACAACGGACCACCGACTGCGGGGCCGAGCGCCCCCAGCGTGAATCCGAACATCAGACGCTTGAATGGACCATTGCCCCACATCACCCGTAACCCTTCCCTCAGCGAGATGCGCTTGCTCTCGATGGGGGTACCCTCGGGTACCTGCCACAGCATCGGCACGGCAATCAACATGCCGACGGTTGCGCAGATGGCAATGACGTGCAGCGACTCCGATACCGCCTTGCCGTAATCAAACCCCCAATCAGTGAGGAGAGGTACCAGGATGGCGATGAGTGTGCCGATCAAACCGGCAGACGTGCGAAAACTCGCAATACGCGTCCGCTCGTGATAATGCGGTGAAATCTCGGCACCCCATGAATAATACGGGATGGCAATGAAGGTCCAGCCGAGCCACAGCAGCACCAGCCATAGACCGAAGTAGGTATTCGAAACTTCACCAGGCGGGACGAATAACATCCACACCGACAACAGCATCAGCGGCACACCAGCAAAAATCCACGGTTTGCGGCGACCCAAGTCGGTACGGGTACGATCACTGAGCTGGCCGATGATCGGATCGGTGGCGACATCGCTCAATCGCGCCAGCATCAGGATGGTGCCAACCGCGGCGACGGATAACCCCATATCGCTCATGTAAAACGGCGCGATGAACAGCGCCATGGGTGTCGCCGCCATGGCCAGCGGCCCTTCCATCAGCGCGTAGCTGAATAGTTGCCTGTTGGTCAGGTGCCCAGAGTTTGTGCCAGCCAATCAGTATCCCCCATACCCTTCATTCCTAAGGCTACAGGAGAACGCGGTCGCATCGAAATCAATATTTGCTGTCTCTCGACGACACCAACACACTGCCGGCAAGCTGGATCCTGTCCCGCATATCCGCCAGCGCCTCCAGATGTGGAAGTCTCGCCCGCAAACCTTGATCCTGTAGCGCTTCACCCCGCTTACTGACAAGGGTTAGCACGTGGCCTACGCTGTTGGTCAGTGCTTTCAACTGTTCAGCGGCCGGTTTGCGCTCGGTGACAAAGGCCCGCAGTGCCCCACGCGGCGTCATCCCACCACCTTCCGCAAACAGATCTTTGAGTAGTCGGGCAGTTTCCGGGTAGGCGCCAAGCGTTGCTCCGGTCAATGCGTAGTACTGCAGGAACTGCAGGGATACGGCTTCAAACTCATCGCTGCGCAGCGCGTCGGCTTCAACACGTGCCATGCGTTCACCCTGCCGCTGCCAATATTCCTGCTCAAGCTTCGGAACCCACTGATCCGAGTCCGTGCCGCCCGTTCGTGGTGAAGTCGCCAGACGGGTACGCAGTGGATCTTCTTCGCAGGATACGTGCTTCGCGGTCTGACGCTTGTCAGTTCCCCAGAGTGTCGAGGCGATGCGCTTCAGGCAGCTCGCTCGACTGCAGCCTTCTTCATCGTTCCGATAACCGAAGGTGCAGGCGCGTCCGCCGCTATGGCGCGCGAGAAGTACCGACTGCTCACCTTCTGCCAGGAGGGCCTTGCCAAGAGAAGGACTCGGTAAATAACGAACCTCAATGTCTGCACCGACAATGATCGACCCGCGAAGGGTATCGCGCTGCGGACCATCGTCGCGTGTGAACGCGGCGGTTTCCGGACGAAAGCGCGTGATGCAGATCTGCAGTGAGCCCAGCCCATCGAGACTCGCCCACAGGTAAGGCAACGGAACTACGGACGCCAGGTCATCAAGCTGCAGTTGCAACTCATCGACCATCTCGCGATTCCATGCAGCCGCCATTTCCTCCGCGGTGATGGGAGAGCCGAAGAATCGCCGGGCCTCCGCGACAACTCGCTCCTGCTGCGGAAGAAAAGCCTGCTCCTGCGCATTCGGACAGACCGACAAGACACCACCTTTAAGTGCCATGCGCGACAGCTCGGCTTCAATAACCATGCGCTTGGCGCCTTGTGGCAACGGTTGATCCATGCCCATCGTCAGTCGTTTGCCATACGGATGGGTCGCTGGATCATCGAGTTTGTTCACGCGATCAGCCAGTTTCTGCAGCGATGCGAGATAGCTCTGCAACGCCTGTTCATGCATCGATTTCCTGAAGGCGACACGACCGGACTCATCAACTTGAACGATAAGCGCTTCCAGCGCATCCCGAAGGCGGTCGCCGGCTTCCTGGAGTGCAGCAAGAGTCTCCTTCCGCTTCAACTGCTCCCCGGGTTGCACGGGATGATCGCCGTACAGTCTGAGCAGGGCTGCGACGTTTTGTTGCCACTCGACAGGATCCGGCAGTGCCAGCGCCCGACGTGAATCAAGGCCAGCCTGCGTCAGCAGTAATGGATAGTGCTGATGAAAAGGAAAGTGTGCGTCGGAAGCGGCGATGAAACGGGCATCCTGGGCATACTCGGATGAACGATTCGAATATCGTGCCTTGATCGTTGCGCCCTGCAGAAAGCGATCTTCACAGCGTCGAAAATCAGCCGGCGAGAGATGATTGGTCTTCGTGTCACGATGGCGAAGGCTGAAACAGCGATCATTGGCTTCGTCAAATTCAGACCATCGACGCGCGGAATCCGTTTCAAAGGCTGCAGCCACTCGACGCCGGGAGGCAGACTCCAGACGCACAATGTCATTCTTGACCACGTCCAGTGACAATCCCAGCGAGGCGACCCGGGAGTCAACGGCGTTGATCGCCAGCAACTGCTCGTTTCGCGCCGCTGTTATGGCCGAATACGTGCGCGCATCCAGAGCCGAAATAAACGTTCGAAGTTCCTCGGACG
>CAMDVY010000429.1 GCA_945878745.1 Klebsiella pneumoniae
CATCGGCCGGTCACTGGTCGATTAACGCTTTTCTTCGACTGCACGCGCTGGCGGTTTTGCTTGCGCTTGGGTCATCCCACGTGGGCGCCAGTGAAGCCGGTCCAGACCCGGCAGCCGACACTCGCGTGGCTGAAGCTCCGGAACAGGCACCCATCGTGATGCCCACGTTCGAAGTCTGCGTCGATCAATTGATGGCTGACGCCGAGACAGCCGGTGTCTCCACCTCCACGCGCAATCAAGCACGAAGCGCCATTCGCGAAGACCGGAGTGTGTTAAAGCTCGACCAGGCCCAGCCTGAGTTCACTAACACTTTTGCAGGCTATTTCCCGGTGCGGGTGACCAACAGCCGGGTTTCAGAAGGTCGAGCGCTGCTGCTCAAACACCAGGATCTGCTGGAACGCATCCAGCGTGAAACCGGCGTTCCGCCACAATACCTGTTGTCGTTCTGGGGGCTGGAAACCGACTTCGGTAAAACACTCGGGGACCGGTCGGTGCCTGCCTCATTGGCAAACCTTGCCTGTGATTCCAGACGCAGTGATTTCTTTCGGCAGGAGTTCTTCAATGCCCTGCTGATCGTTGATCGTGGTGACAGCACTGTCGAGGGGCTCACCGGTTCGTGGGCTGGTGCAATGGGCAACATGCAGTTCATGCCATCTGCGTGGCTCCAGCACGCCGCCGACGGTGACGGTGACGGCAAACGGGATCTCTGGAACAGCACCACCGATGCGCTGGTCTCGGCATCACGATTTCTCGCTGCGCTGGGCTGGCAGACCGGCATGCGATGGGGGCGAGAAGTGCTGCTGCCGGACGGATTCGACTACTTGTTGCTGGATCAGATTCAGCCACTCGCCACCTGGTCAACCATGGGTGTGCGTGATTCGATGGGTCGCCCGTTGAAGGTGTCGCAGACACCTGCGCGCATCATCCTGCCTAGCGGCGCCGAGGGTCCGGCCTTCATCGCCTATCCAAACTTCGACGTGATCATGAAGTGGAATCGTTCGGAGTATTACGCCATCAGCGTTGGTCGCCTGGCAGACCAGATTGCCGGCGGTGGCAAACTGGTGCGCTCAATCCCTGACAACGCACCCAGGCGTTTGCCATTGCTGACTACCCAGGCACTACAGCGCAATCTCGCCGCCAGGGGTTTCGATGTTGGCGCCATCGATGGTCTCATCGGTCCGGGAACCCGACGAGCAATTGCCGCGTTTCAGCAAAGCCAGGGCTGGCCTCCCCATGGATTCACCGATCCGCGGACACTTGCCGCACTGACTATGCCGGCCACGTCGGCCGCGCCGGTTTCCACAACACCATGATATTCTCGACGCCATTGCGAACCGGAGAATGTCCATGCTCCTGACCGGCATCCATCATGTTTCCATCAACGTGAAAAACGTCGACGATGCGATAGGTTTTTATGTCGACGTGCTCGGCATGGAAAAACTGCCACGCCCCGATCTCGGGTTTCCCGGTGCCTGGCTGCGCAGTGGCGTGCAGGAAGTTCACCTGCTCGGCATCGAGTCCACAGCGCCGCCAAAAGAGCAGCACTTTGCCTTCGAGGTCAAAGATCTCGGCGCGGTTACCGCTGCCGTGCGCGACGCCGGTTTCCGCTGTTCGGAGCCGAGGGAGATCCCGAAAGTCTGCATCCAGGCGTTCACCCATGATCCCAGCGGCAACATGGTTGAGTTCAATCAGCGGTTGTAGCAATACGGCATTGAAGTTGAATCAGCAACGCGCCATACGCCTGCTCACCTTCTCCCTGGCGATCGTCTGGCTCGCGGCGTGTGGCGCTGAAACTACGGAATCGCAGGTCGATGCAATCCAGGTAACGGCGCCCTCCTCCATTCAACCAGCGCCTTTACTGCCAACCGATCCGGTAACTTCTGCCCCGCGCAAGATCATCGAAGTTCATCAAGGCGGCGTCTTTTTTGACCGCCGACCACTGGTGTCCAACGCCGTCGAACTGGCCGGAAATTCACGGCCTTCGGTGACCAGCATGCAATCTGCAACCATCCTCGATGCAACCGGATTTGGCCAGCCCATGCCGGCGATGCACATCGAAATCCCGAAAGGCTGGTCCATGCAGGGTGGCGTGGAGTGGAACCGCAGTGTCGAGTGCATCGGCAACACCTATGCCTTCAATTGGACGGCATCCTCGGCTGACGGCATGCATGGCATCGGTCTGTTTCCCGGTCTCACCTGGCAAGTCGAATCCGCGCCTGGTGGAACGGTTGCCCTCAACCCGTGCCCGGCCGCCCCAATGCGATCTGCCCGTGAGTATCTTGAGTTTCTCGCACGACAAAGCAGACCAGGCGCTCGAATGCTCGACTTTCGCGCCAGACCGGAATTGGCAGAGGCCATGCGAACCAGTCAACCGACACAAAACCCTGGACCGGCACAAGTCCGTTTTGACAGCGGAGAATTGTTGATTGGCTACGACCTGCAGGGCATTCCCATGCGGGAGAGTCTGGTAGCGACCATCACGATTTCAGAGTTACAGGGCACCATAGTCGCCTGGTCAGATATACCGATGTCCTTGCGTGCCCCCGATGGTCTGCTCGACTTCACCATTCTCGAACACGTGCGGCGGTCGAGCCAGCTGGACAAGCGGTGGGGCGAGCAACTGATAGCCTGGTCCAGGCAGGCGGTGGAAATGCTCAATCAGCGACAGGTCCGCTCGATCCAGGAATGGCACAGTCGCCGCATGTCCGAAATAAACCTGGCCGGAATGACTGCGCGTCATCAGCTGCGTATGGACACGATAAACGAGATCGGTCGCATCAATAACCAGATCGTCGCCAGCAATGACGCCAGCACGTCCCGCCAGCACGAGGCATTCAAGGACTACATTCAGGAAGTACAGCCGTGGCGCGATCCGACCAGCGGACAGCAGATTGATCTGTCCATCCACTACGCCAATGCATGGCAGCTTGGTGATGGTCGCCAGTTCCTCACCAACGACACCAACTTCGATCCGAATCGTGACCTGGGTATCACGGGCTATCGACTCGAACAGGCGAGATAAGACCACTGACTTCGCTGACCGTGAGATACCCCTTGATACACTCGCGAGACAAAAAACATGACCAGCCCCTACGGGATCGGCGACTCATCATTTCAAGCCGCTGGCGGCGAGCCGGGTTTGCACGCACTGGTCGATCAGTTCTATTTCAATATGGACTCAGACCCTGAGGCACAGGTTATCCGGCGACTGCACGCGCAGAACCTGGATAGTGCTCGCGACAAGCTGACCAGATTCCTTTCCGGGTGGTTGGGCGGTCCAAGGCGGTATCAGGAAAAGTACGGCGCCATCAGTATTCCCGGCGTGCACCAACCCTTTGCAATCGGTTCGGCCGAGAAAGATGCCTGGTTAAATTGTATGCAACGAGCGGTCAATGAGCAGCCGTGGGAGGACGCGTTCAAACGCTACTTCATGCTGCAACTGGCCATACCTGCGGAACGGGTCAGAACGTTGCCCTGAGGCGGACGTGCAACGAGTGAGGAGCAAGAGCCGTCCGGAGACCGGAGCGAACTCCGGAACCGGACGGGAAAACAGCTGTCAACCTTTTTTGGCTGCCTTGGCCGCACGCTTTTCCTTCAGCGTCTTCTC
>CAMDVY010000430.1 GCA_945878745.1 Klebsiella pneumoniae
AACCAATGGAGTTGGCAGATTCTATCAACTGTAGGAGCGATCTCCTGATCGCGATCTTTGATGAATCCAACAATCGCGGTCAGAGACCGCTCCTACAAAGGGACCACCGCTGTAGTTGCGAGCGTTGTGCGACGTTGCGATGAATGGAGTTTCTGAAACTCTGCCGATTATTGTCGAATCAAGGTTAACCGTGCGCCCTCCTGGTAAAGATGCGTATCCTGTATGGCGTGGGTGACATCACGAGGACGTAACAATGCAGTTCGGGGTTCTGCAATTCTTCAGCTGGCCGGGGCGGCGCATCCCGTTGCCGGAAGTCTATCAACGGGCCTTCGAGCGGATCGACGTGATGGAACACGCCGGCTATGAAGCGGTCTGGCTCGCCGAGCATCACTTCGGAACCTACAGTGTCTGTCCATCGATCCACATGATGGGTGCGCACATCGCGGCAAGAACGAAGCGATTGCGCATCGGTACCGCGGTGTCGTTGGCGCCGTTTTATCATCCGCTGCGCCTGGCAGAAGAAATCGCGCTCCTCGACGTCCTGTCGGGCGGACGCGTCAATTTTGGTGTCGGGCGTGGATTCGACGCCACGGAGTACCAGAACTTCGGCGTTTCCCGTGACGACAGTTACCCCATGTTTCGCGAACACGTTCAGGTGGTGCTGGACGCCTGGATGAACGAGCGGCTCACGTTTCATGGGCGATTCTGTCACTACGACGATGTTGAAGTGCTGCCAAAGCCGTTGCAGCAGCCACACCCACCGGTGTGGCTCGCATCGAGTTCGGAGGATGCGGTGATCTGGTCGGCGCGGAACGGGTATTCCATTCTGATGGACCCGCACAGCTCCCACGCGGAGATCGCAGCCAAGCGCAGTCGTTATCAATCGGAGCTGGAAGGCGCGGGTCACAGCATGGGCGGACGCGTCATACCCATGGCGCGCAATATCGCACTCGCATCGACACAGGCCAAAGCGCACGACGTAGCCCTGAGCAGCGCGAAGTTCATGTTCGGCTCCTACCTCGGCTCTGCGCCTCGCCCCGTCACTTCAGGTGACCCCATCGAGCAATATGTCGCCGATACCGTGATCTGTGGGACACCGGAAGCGGTGATCGATCAACTGCATGAACTCGAAGCAACGTTGCCACTTCAGTACTTGATGTGTACACCACTCAGTCATGAATCGTTTGTGCTGTTTACCGAACAGGTCATGCCACATTTCGTTTGACCATTCTGAACCGTGAGGATACGCCGTGACTATGCTGCTGACCGATGAGCACCGCGCCTGGATTGGCTACGAAGAGCCGCCGATTCATGTGGAGGTAAGCCGTCGCGATATCGTCAAGTATTCGATCGCTACCGAACAGACACTGCAGAAATATCTGGAGGGTGATGAGGCACCGCCGATGTTCATCTTCAATCTGTTTGGGGCATTGCGCCCCATCAGCGCAATGCGAGCTGACGGGTTGCCGCGTGGCAGTGGAGGTGGACCGAAGTTGCCGCTGCAGCGGGTGATGGCGGGTGGTACGGAACTGATCATAACGCGCCCCATCAGACCAGGCGATCGGCTGACGGGTGTGCAGCGCATCGTCGATATCTACGAAAAACAAGGCAGTCAGGGGCCATTGATCTTCACGGTTCGCGCGCTGCGGGTAACCGATGCCGAAGGTCAGCCGGTGCTGGAAGAAGTACAAACCGGAATCGCGAGGTGACCATGCAAATCAAGGATCTGAAAGTCGGCGATCACTTGCCTGAACGCCGTCACACGCCAACCAACGTGACCCTGTTCATGTACAACGCTGCGGTCTGGAATGCCCATCGTATTCACTACGATGAAACCTACACTACGCAGGTGGAGCGTCATCCCGGCATCGTCATCGACGGCCCGCTGCAGGGCGACTGGCTGGCCCAGGTTGTCACCAACTGGCTCGGGGATGACGGCAAGGTCCTGCGTTTCAACTACAGCAATCGCAAAGCGACCTACCTGGGTGAAACGCTGATCTCAGGTGGTCGTGTCGCGGCGGTCGACCTGGAGAACAAGGTTGTGACCCTCGAATTGTTTGTCTGCAACGCAGGGGGGGAGGTGACGTCTCCTGGCGGTGCCACCGTTCAGCTCACTTCATGAGCGCTCAGCCGAGGCAGATCCATGTTGGTCGGACTTGGCGCAGCGAAGGTTGATCAGATTGCCCTGGCGTGGCTTCCCGAGGCGCTCCAACACTGCTAGCCTCGTACGCAAACAGGGGAGAGCGACGCGATGAATCATTCCAGTGGCCAAGGCGGTTTTGCACTCGGTCGTTTGAATCGAATCGGTGACCATCTGAAGCGTGCGTACGTGGATAGCGGCAAGATCGCCGGCTGCCAGATCGCCGTTGCGCGGCGCGGACAGGTGGCTTACTTCGAGTCGTTTGGTCACATGGACCGTGAGAACAACAGGGCCATGGGTAACGACACGCTGTTTCGTATCGCGTCCATGACCAAGCCGATAACGTCGGTCGCGCTGATGATGCTGTACGAGCGTGGTTATTTTCAGTTGAACGATCCAGTGCACCGCTTCATTCCAGCCTGGCGCGATCACAGGGTCTGGGTGTCCGGGGAAGGGAGTGCGATGGTGACCGAGGCGCCAACCCGTCCCATGAGCATGCGCGACATGCTCTGCCACACCGGTGGCCTGACTTACGGCGCGCAGCTCGAAGCCCTTGGCTCTCCCGCCGATCCCAATCCAGTTACCAAAGAATATCTCCGGGTCGGGATGAAAGGGGTGGATGGCGAAAGCCGGGAGAGCTTCCTGCAGAAACTGGCCGGTGTACCTCTGCGATATCAACCCGGCGAGCGCTGGATGTATTCGCTGTCGACGGACGTGTGTGGCGCATTGGTCGAGATCATCTCCGGCAAGTCGCTCGACCAGTTTTTTGCTGACGAGATCTTTGGGCCGCTGCAGATGCCAGATACGTTCTTTGTTGTGCCGCCAGAAAAGAGAGATCGTATTGCGGCGAACTACACACGAGGGCCAGGCAAAAAACTGATGCTGATCGAGGCCGCCGGCCGAACCCGCAACATGACCGCGCAACCGTTTTACTCCGGTGGCGGCGGGCTCATCAGCACCACGGCGGACTACCTGCGATTCTGCGAGATGCTCCGTCGTGGTGGCGAACTGGATGGTGCGAGAATTCTGGGGCCGCGTACCGTTGAACTCATGCATCGCAATCATCTTAAAGGTGGCAAGGATCTTACCCAGATGGCCATTGGCGGCTTTTCGGAAACTGCCAACGAAGGCGTCGGTTTCGGGTTGGGTTTTGCCAGTACGCTGGATGCGGTGACGTCAGGAAGCCTCGTGGCTGGAGACTGGTACTGGGGTGGGGCATTTTCGACGATCTTCTGGGTCGATGAGAAGGAAGACCTCTCCGTGGTATTCATGACCCAGCTGATGCCATCCGGTGCTTTCAACTTCCGTGGTCAGCTCAAGAGCCTGATTTATTCGGCGATCGAGGATTGATGCGAATCCGCTCATGAAACGACACGCCATTCATCAACACGCCATTCATCAACACACCATTCATCAACACACCATTCATCAACACACCATTCATCAACACACCA
>CAMDVY010000431.1 GCA_945878745.1 Klebsiella pneumoniae
GCACGGCATGTCTGAACCCGGTCTCAATCTGCCGGGATTCCAGGAACTGCAGCTGTCGTTCACGGCTCATATCCGCAATCCAGAGTTGCACCCCGTGCCGTCTGGCATCGAAGCCAGGCGGATGCGGATTTACGCAGAGCTGTTCTATAACAACATCGAGAGTTTTCTCGCCAACGCATTTCCCGTTACCAAACGCATCTTCCTCGATTCAGGCTGGTCGGGCATGCCCTGGCGGCAGCTGGCTCGTGAGTTCATTCATCGGCATGGCAGCGAGTCACCTTACTTTCTGGAGATCTCCCAGGAATTTCTGGAGTTTGTGTCGACTCATCCAATCCATGAGGCGTTTCCCTGGCTGCTGGAATTCCTGCACTACGAATGGGTGGAAATGGCTCTTGGTGTAAACGACACCCCGTGGCCTGTCAACGGCTTCGACCCTGATGGTTCGCTCCTGGGAGAAGTGGTGGTATCACCCCTCATCTGGCCGTTGGCCTATCGGTATCCGGTGCAGGATATTGGTCCTGAGCATCTGCCGTTGTCAGTTCCGGCCCAGCCCACGTATCTGGTGGTGTATCGTCGCTCGGACGACAAGGTCCGATTCATGGTATCCAATGCCATGACGCATCGGCTGCTGGAGTTGCTGCAGGAAGGATTGAGCGGGGAGGCTGCGCTGATGCGGGTAGGGGAGGAGTTGAACATTTCTTCACAAGTCATTCGTGAGCAAGGCGAGGCAGCTTTGTTAAGATTGCGCGAAATGGAGATCTTGCTGGGCACGGCTGTTGCCCCGATCGATCCGACTTAGCCAGGAGGCGAATGTGTTGAATAATCTCTCATCCAGGGTTCTCGTTGGTGGTTTGCTGGTCGGCGCCCTGGGAATTGGTCTGGTCCCGCTGGCACATGCCCAGACTCCAGACCCATGGGAAGGTCTTAACCGCAAGGTGTTTGCGTTCAACGATTTCCTCGATCGTTGGGTCCTCAAACCGGTTGCTCTGGGTTACAAGAAGATTGTGCCGGTGCCCGTTCGTCGCAGCATTGGCAATGCCTTCAGGAACATCGAGACACCCGGGACCGCGATCAATCAGTTCCTCCAGGGCAAACCTCGGGACGGCTTCAGCGACACCGGACGCTTCCTGGTCAATACGACGCTTGGAATCGTCGGTTTTTTCGATGTCGCGTCGCGAATGGGGTTTCCCAAACATCAGGAAGATTTTGGGCAGTCCTTTGGACGATGGGGCGTGGGCAGCGGCAATCACGTCTTCCTGCCCTTTCGCGGCTCATCGACAGTGCGTGATACCTTCGGAATGGTACTGGATTCCTTCGTCAATCCGATGCGGTTCATTTCACCGGTCGAAGTCCAGTATGGAACCTATGCGGTGTACTTGACCGATATCAGGGTCGACTTGCTTGCGGCCGAGACATTGATGAACCAAACGGGTGATGTATACCTGTTCCAGAGAGATGCGTTCCTGCAACGGCGGGAATATCTGGTGCACGATGGTGAGTCGGAAGAGGAAGATCCGTTCCTCTCGGAAGACTACGACGAGTAACCGATCCGGGCTGGAAACGATCATCACGACGCTCAAGTCCGCCAATCGGGCGAACCACATGTGGATCGGCTTGTATCTACTCCTGCAGGGGAGTAGGGTGCCGGGCCGATTACCGCAGCGCTAGTCACGAGCCACGGGCTGATGAGCCTCCTTGTCGTTCACTCGGAACTTGCTCCGAATCCTCTCTTCGAAATTCTTTCGAACCTGACGCAATGCAGTCCGGTGGCAAACATCGGCGCTGCGCGATCCGCGCTTCGGTCCGGTCGCAACGATGTGATCGTGGTTTCCGCGCTGGCTGATGCAATTGATCTGCTCTCAGCGGATCCACTGCTGGATGTTGTGCTGGTGAGTGATTCGATGACGCAGGCCGAATCGGTGGTAACAGCCTTGCGCACGGGTGTGCTCGATGTTCTGGATGCAAACGGCGATAGCGCGACCATTCAGGCGCAGTTCACCGCATTAAGTACAAGATCCCGTCAACGACAGTTGGCGCTGAATCATCGTGTGCAGCGACAAGAGAGTGAAATCCGGAGAGACCAGCGTGCCGGGCGCCTTATTCAGCTGGGCATGTTACCGCCGAATCCAATGATGATCGGTGATTACGTCCTGCGGCATCGGGTGGTTCCATCTTCAATTCTGTCGGGCGACTTCGTCGACTACTTTTCCTTTGCTCAGCATTACCTGGCTGCTTATGTTGCCGACGTGGCAGGCCACGGCGCTTCTTCTGCATTCGTCACGGTTCTGTTGAAGAATTTTTCGCGGCGTATTCGGCGGGAATATCGCGTCGACATGCTGGATGAGCCCGGACTGATTCTTGCCTGGCTCAATCGCGAGCTGCTGGAGCAGAAGATCGATAAACACGTGACCATGGCGCTGGTGCTCATTGACCTGCGTGATGACACGTTGATTCACGTCAATGCCGGACACTACCCACAGGCCGTGTTGGTGCGGGCTACCGGCGTAGCAGAGTTTCTGAATGTAGGCGGCAAGCCGGTCGGCCTGTTTCCGGAAGTCGCCTATACTGCGGTCACCGCTACCATCGAACCTGGTGACCGGCTGGTGATGTTTTCTGACGGTGTACTCGAACTGCTTGGTGAAGCATCACTTGATGCCAAGGAACAACGCTTGCTGCGAGCGGCCGCTGAGAGTGATCGTCTGGACGATGTGTGGAAGAGCCTCGGTCTGGTTCCGGATCAGCAGGGTCCGGATGACACGTCCTGTCTGATCATCAGTCGGGAGCCATAGTGGCAGACGGTCGAATTCTGGTGGGCGACAACGATGGTGTTTACCTGCTCAAGCTGGTCGGAGATGTACGGGTTACGCTGTGTATTTCGGCCGATGGTTTCATCACCCGGCTGTTGTCTGATCCGGAGTTCAAGGCGGTCACGGTTGACCTGACAGAAGCACGAGGCATGGACAGTACGTCGCTGGGAATCCTCGCTCGTCTGTCGATCGAAACCCGCAAACTGCATGCCTTGCGGCCAACCATACTGGTCACCAATCCTGATCTGGAAAAACTGTTACGCGTCTCGGGCTTTGCCGAAGAATTTGTGGTGATTCGATCGGCCGAACCTGCGGCGGTTGCAGTCAGCGAAATTCCGCGCCGCGCGAACATGGATGAAGCCGAGCTGCGGCGCAGGGTGATCGAAGCACATCGAACGCTGATGTCGATGAATGCCGAAAACGCCGCGACCTTTCGCGATCTGGTGTTGGCCCTGGAGGAAGAAGAAGCTCAGTCGACACCGATGAACCGGGCTGGCTGACTCAAGCTGCTGATCGTTCCCGCAGCAACGCAACCGCGTCATCGAGAATGGTTGCATCATTGCCTGCCAGCCGCTTCGCGTCACTCAGTACCTGCCGATAACGACGTGCACCTGCCACGCCATTGAAGAGTCCCAGCAGATGTCGGGTCATGCTCTTCAGCGGCACACCAGCACGCAGCTGTGCTTCAAGATAGTGGCGATAGCCTTCAAGCAGGGCATGAGAAGAGAGTTCCCAGTCATCGTCGTGGATCGACTTGTGAACGCGGGCCAGCAGCAACGGGTCA
>CAMDVY010000432.1 GCA_945878745.1 Klebsiella pneumoniae
CAAGCTCCGCCTCGCGATCGGCGAGACTGGAGCCGAATTCCATCGCACGGGCTTCAGCAGCGGTTTGAGCGGAGGCTGCGAGGGAAGTTTGCTCCCGCGAAGACACCAGCTCCCGTGTGAGCTGTGCCTTGGTCTCTGAGTCGACCTTCCGCACAGCTTCGAAAGTCTCGGAAATTCGACTCGCTCGCCAGCGAAAGTATCTCGATCCACACCACCAGCCAATCACCAAGGCGGCAAGCAACAAGCCTAGTAATTCCAGCATCAACGAGGTCATGGCGACTCCTGTCCAACCGATTCCGAAACCTGGCCTCCTTCCGGGAGCGCCTTGAAGGCGATACGACGATTAGCTTTGCGGCCGGCCCAGGTCGTATTTGCTTGGACAGGAAAAGCCTCGCCATATCCATTCGCCACGAGCATGTCGGCTTGAACTCCTTGACTGACGAGAAACTCTGTTACTGCCTCAGCACGTCGCAAGCTTAGAGAGATATTTTCTGCTTCTTCGCCCAGATCATCGGTATGGCCGGAGACTTCGATCCGCGAACGGCAATTGAGGGCAACTCTGGAAACATCGATTAGCAGTGAGTGGCTGGCCGGGATTATTTCGACGCTTCCGGATTGAAAGCGGATTATTTCCGACCGCATTGCGGCATCAAGCTTCGCTTGGCATTCATTCGTCGAGACCTGCGGCTTTGTCAAAGCAGGGACCTGCGCGGGAGATGGATCCAACGGCGGCAAAACTACGGGCTCGCTCTGGGTCGCAGTCACCTCGCTTTCAACGGTTGGCGAGGATTGCTCAGGCATAAGCGGAACAGACGTCGATTCCGCCTGCGAATCATTGCCCGAAGGGACATTGAGTTGATCTGCCTGAGTATTTTCAAACGCCGGATTTGCCGCCACGATCGTTCCGTCCACCGGTGTTGCATCAGACTCGACGGCCGTTTCCTGCTCCAACGCCCTTGCAAGCTCGAGAGGATTTGTGGGACTCACCGAGATCCGGTCATCGATAAGTAGCACCGGCGTGATCTTGCGCGCAGCCCTCTGCACGTCCACCAAGCTCGCGTTGTCGGGAGCTGTTCCCGTCAAGACCAGGGTCCGACCATCGACCTCGATTCCGAGCCAGTCAAATTTCTTCAATGCCAGTGCCGACCGATGCGTAAGCTCTCGTTCGATTCCGGGTACTGCGACGACCAAGACAATGGCACCGAGCAGAGCCAATCCTATGAAAGCCATCCAGAAGGCACCAGACCTTTGCATCTTCGCTTCGGGACTATCATCCGACATGTTTACGCACCAGAGATGTTCCTTGACCTGATCCCTCAATCCAGAAACCAGCGGAGGAGCTGATGACCTCACCGCCCAATCTTGTGGATCGGAAGTGCGATGTGTTCGAGGACATGCCCGACGATTGTAGCCGTCGAACAAGGCGCCGGTGTACCCGTTTTCTTGACTGCTCCCGAAGAAGTGATTGTTCGGGCAACAAAGGCCAACGTAGCACCGGTTCTTCTGCAGATGTGTCTTCAGGAGTCAACAACAAGGCTCGGTGTCGTTGCAATTCGAACCCCCGGCGTTAAAGTGCTGGGCTTTTGCACGCAGACGCTGGAGTGGCATTGTGTGCAGCCAACGTTTGCAAGGGGGAGAAATGGGCGATCAGGCGATGTATCAGTTGTACCGGAATACCTGGGCAGAGCTCACCGGTGCCGGCGCTCAATTCGAAGTCGCGCCTGCTTCAGTGCGTGGGCAAACCATCAAGAGCTGGAAAAACGCACCCGCCAGCGTCCGCGATGTGTGGCTCGCCTCCGCGGCCTTCGGTGAACGCGACTACATCGTCTACGAAAACGAACGTCTCACGTACGCGCAGACTCACGCACGCGTCAACGCCTTCGCCGCGTGGATGGCCAGTCAAGGTGTACAACCCGGTGACCACGTCGCCATCGCCATGCGCAATTTCCCGGAATGGATGCAGGCCTATTGGGCGACGTTGATGCTGGGTGGTGTCGTCGTCGGCATGAATGCCTGGTGGGTCCCGAACGAGATGGCT
Source organism: Klebsiella pneumoniae (assembly GCA_945878745.1). Classification (GTDB taxonomy): domain Bacteria; phylum Pseudomonadota; class Gammaproteobacteria; order Pseudomonadales; family Azotimanducaceae; genus SYFY01. The sequence continues at coordinate 2,039 of CAMDVY010000432.1, forward strand.
TACGGCCTGAACGATGCCAAACCAAAAATACTGATCCTCGACCAGGAAAGACTCGACCGCGTATTGCCCGTTCGCGGCGAAATTCCTCCGGTCATCATGGTGGGAGTCCGCCTGAACACGAACGCCGCCGCGACCGGTGCCAATCACATCATCGATTTCGAAGAGGCGATCACGGCAGGCACCGGCAAGCCGTTGCCCTCGCCCGCCATCGACCCGGACAGCGATGCCACCATCTTCTATACCTCTGGCACAACGGGTTATCCAAAGGGTGCCCAACTTACCCATCGAGGCTGCGTGAGCAACCTGTTCAGTCTCATGTTTGCCGGAGCGCTGCAGGCGGGAATCAACGCCAAACGGGGCCTGGTCGCACCAGATGCCAAACCCATCATTCCTTCCGCGCTGGTGACCACACCCCTCTTCCACGTGACGGCCAACAATTGCGCGGCTTACTCCATCACGATGGCCGGCGGCAAACTGGTGCACATGTATCGCTGGGATGCCGGTGAAGCCCTGCGGTTGATCGAGCAGGAACGCATCACTTCCATGAGTGGTGTACCGACGATGGCTCGTGAGGTGATCACGCATCCGGACTTTCCGAATCGGGATACGTCGAGTCTGGTCAGCCTGGGCGGCGGTGGCGCTCAATTACAGCCAGATCTTGTACGCAAGATCGATGAGACCGTGGCTACCGCGCGACCCAGCACCGGTTACGGCATGACGGAAACCTGCGGCATCATCACGTCAATCGGTGCCGATTATTTTATCGACAAGCCGGATAGCTGCGGGCCAGCCATGCCGGTCTACGAAACACGCGTGGTGGATGACAAGGGCAACGACGTTCCACGTGGCACACCGGGTGAACTATGGGTCAAGGGGGCACAGGTCATTCGTGGTTACCTGAATCGGGCCGAGGCAACCGCCAGCAGCATTACCGATGGCTGGCTGCATACCGGGGACATGGCGCGCCTCGATGATGAAGGTTTCATCTACATCGTCGACCGGATCAAGGACATGGTGCTGCGCGGTGGTGAAAACGTGTATTGCGCGGAAGTCGAAGCAGCGATGTACAAACACTCTGCCATCGCCGAAACCACCGTCTTCGGGGTTCCCGATGAGCGACTCGGCGAGGAAGTCGGTGCTGCGGTGTTTCTCAAGTCCGAAGCGACTCTGTCAGCCGAGGAATTGCGCGATCACTGCGCAGTGCTGATGGCCAGGCACAAGATTCCGAAATACATCTGGTTCGTCACCGAGCCCTTGCCGCGCAATGCCAGTGGCAAGTTCCTCAAACGTGAATTGCGTGACAAGTTCTCGAAAACACTGACCGCTCAGGTTGCAGGAGCGATCTCCTGAGCGCGAACCCTGTCGCGGTCGCAGACTGCGCCTACAAATTCTCGATGCCCGTAGGAGCGATCTCCTGATCGCGATCTTCGATGACCCCAACAATCGCGATCGGGAGATCGCTCCTTCTATGAGGCGAACCATGTCAACACTCTCTCATCGTTAATTTTTCGTCTTCGTCTTCCTCTTCTCTTTGGTTGCTTGTCCGATGCG
>CAMDVY010000433.1 GCA_945878745.1 Klebsiella pneumoniae
CCCATCGCATTGCGGTGCACATCCTGTCTGGTGAGTACGATCACAGTGGTCGTTCCGAATTGGGCCGGGCAGCGCATGCCGCGATCGCAGGCTCAACCTGGCAGGAGATGCAGGGCGTTGGCCACTTCCCCATGTCGGAAAATCCCGACGTTTTCATTGCGCATCTGCGGCCGATTCTGGAGACCATAACCTCGTGAGTGGAACCGTTGTCTTCGCCCATACCGAGGAGCAACAGCTCTTTCGTGATTCCCTGCGCAAATTCCTGGATGCGACCTCACCGACTACCAGGGTGCGCCAGGTCATGGAGAGTGAATCCGGGTTTGATGCATCGCTGTGGAAGCGGATGGCCGACGAACTGGCGTTGCCAGGTATCGGGATAGCCGAAGCACAGGGTGGCGCCGGGTTCGGCTGGACTGAAGTGTGCATCGCCATGGAAGAGTTTGGCCGCACGCTCTGCCCAAGTCCATTCATGGCGTCTTCGGTACTGTCGATGGCAGCGCTCACCAGCATGGCACCCAAGGCCGGTGGTTCACTGTTGTCGGCCATCGCCAGTGGCGAATGTCATTGCACGCTGGCAGCCCAGGAGCTGACGGGTCAGTGGGACTTTGCTGCTTGGGATTGCACAGCAACTTCCAGGGGGCAGTCCTGGATTCTCAGTGGCGTGAAACATCTTGTTGTGGACGGCGCTGCGGCGCAGACGTTGTTGGTTGTGGCCCGACAAACCGATCAACGGACACTTGCTCTTTTTGAAGTTGATGCGCGTGCATCGGGCGTGGATCGCCGAGCGCTCAAAGTCATAGATTCCACCCGTCGACTAGCGCAGATCACGCTGACTGATGCTCCCGCGCGATTGCTCGGGCTGGCCGGTGACCACAATGCAGCACTCGAGCGCACACTGGATCTGGCATCCATCGCCCTCGCCAACGAAATGGTGGGAGGCATGAGCAGACTGTTCACGGATACGCTCGCTTACACGAGGCTGCGTGTTCAGTTCGGACGAAACATCGCATCGTTTCAGGCGATCAAACATCGCATGGCGGAGCTGGTGATCCAGGTTGAGCTGGCACGATCGGCAGCGTACTACGCGGCGTCTGCGGCAGATGCTGGAGCCGACAATCTCAGTTACCTCGCAAGCCTCGCCAAATCGCTCGCGAGTGATGCCTACCTGCTGGCCGCGCAGGAAGCGATCCAGTTGCATGGCGGGATCGGTTTTACCTGGGATAACGACACCCATCTGTGGTTCAAACGCGCCAAGAGTTCGGAGGTGTTTCTCGGCACGCCATCCTGGCATCGCGAACGCATGATCCGCGCCTTGGAGACATCGGGAGCCAACACATGAGCACACCGGATCGCGACTCAGTTCGACAGGAAGTTCGCAGCTGGCTCGAAGCCAACTGGGATCCGGATGCGTCGCTCATCGCCTGGCGTAACAAGCTGGTCGACTCCGGATGGGGCATGCCGGAGTGGCCGGAAGCCTGGTACGGACGTGGTTATTCCGCGGAACTGGTGCGCGTGGTTGAGCAGGAATTTGGCCGCGTCGGTGCGGTCACCGGCGCGAAGGCCGGTATTCGTCTGCTGGCGGCGGCTACCCTGCTCGAACACGGCACCGACATCCACAAACAATCGTATCTGCGCCGGATCATTACGGGTGAAGACACCTGGTGTCAGTTGTTCAGCGAGCCGGGCAGCGGTTCCGACCTGGCGGGTTCTACCACACGGGCCGATCTGCGTGGTGACGAATGGATCATCAACGGCCAGAAAGTGTGGACCACCAGTGCCCATCATGCGAACTGGGGTCTACTGTTGGCACGCACCGATTGGGATGCGCCCAAACACAAGGGGCTGACCTTTTTTGTCATCAACATGCATCAACCCGGTGTCGTGGTGCAGCCACTCAAACAGATGAACGGACACGCATCGTTCAACCAGGTGTTCATGACCGACGCCGTGATACCCAGAGAAAATCAGGTTGGTCAGATCGGTAATGGTTGGGCCGTGGCCATGACCACACTTGCGCATGAGCGTCATCGCGCAGATGGATTGCGATCCGGCAGTGCGGATGTGGATCGAAGCAGCATCCGGCGTGGGCGGATTCACGAAGAAGAGGATGCGGAAAATCTGACGGTGCTGGCACCCTATACCTGGTACCCCCAGCGTGCAGGACGAACCGATCTTGCATTGCCACAGGCAATTGCGAGTGGACGTATTGCTGATCCCGTCGTGCGACAGGAGCTCGCACGTCTGCTCGCCATCTCGAGCGCTGCGGAGTGGACTGCCCGACGTGCCCGAGCGGCCCAACAAGCCGGCAAACCACAGGGGCCGGAAGGGTCACTGGGCAAGCTCGTGGCAAGTCATGTTGCGCGACAGGCGCAGAAAGTACACACACTTATCGCTGATGGGGATTCGATGCTGGCGGGTGAAGATAGTCCGCTGCAGGGAATCATTGCAGAAATCCTGCTGTCAGTTCCTGCGGTTTCGATTGCTGGAGGAACCGATGAGATTCAGCGAAACATCATTGCCGAGCGGGTGCTCGATATGCCGAAAGAGCCCAGATTTGACGAGGGTCCGTTCAGGAATATTCCGCGGAACTAAGGTAACTCTGATTAACTCGCTCCTGCGAATTGATCAGGACCATGCACGTCGCTGCAAGGAAGTGCGGAGGTCGGAACCCCAAAATCTGAAAAGAGCGGCTCCTCACATTGTCCCCGCGTTTCACGCGAGATAAATGGTGGTGCATCCCTGAACCACCAGGGAAGGTCTGATTGACCAGACCTTCCCTGAGCGGGATATCAACTCGGTTATTTTTGAATGTACCGATCAAACACCGGGCTGAAATCGCGACGTTTGTGCTTCTCCAGCAGGGCGGTGTTCAGCGTCGTCAGCAGCCCGGTGTATTGCTGCGTGACCTGGTCTTCGCTGGAGATCTGACCAATCTTGTACATCGACCCGATCACATCCAGGCAGCGCAATGCGTTATCGCGGGAAACTTCATCGCGGCGCTGCATCCGGCCGATGGTGATGAGAGCCTTGTAGATGTCCTTCAATTGATCGATGAAGTTTTTGCGAACGTCGATGCTGAACGCCGTTTCCCCGATGGTGAACTTCAGTTCGATGTCCATGTCCAGGGTGCCTGCGGTCTCGATGGTCACATCACCGATCACCTTGGATGAATATTCGTATCGTCTGATGCTGCGTTTCGAAGACACCGCCGAGTCGCCATCCACGTGAATCAGTGCGAGGTTGGTGAAGCAGTATTCGTCTTTTTTCGACTTGATGAGGAAAAAAATCTTCTCGTTGTCCTCATCGAACAGGTAATCGTCCGCATCGACTTTGTCGTAGTCGCTCGGCGGAACGATGATGCCAATGTCCGATAGGCCGAAAGCTTCAGAGACGATTTTCTTGAACATTCCTGCTGCCGGCTGCATGGGTGGGCAGATACTAGTGTACTGATGCATTCTTGAATATACCTATATGGTGTGATTGTGTAGACTTGTTACCAACCCAGATGTTGGAGCGAACAAGTGCGAGTTGCGTCGAAGATCGAACTGGATGAAACAGCACGCAAGGAATTGGTGAAGCTGTCGCG
>CAMDVY010000434.1 GCA_945878745.1 Klebsiella pneumoniae
AGACACACTGCTGGGAGGCATAGTCTCATTGTAGGAGCGGTCTCTGACCGCGATTCCAGGGGTCATCAAAGTTCGCGATCAGGAGATCGCTCCTACAACATCGCAGCGTTTTGTGTTGCGAAATGATTATCCAATTCAGGTTCACTCAGACCCGCACCAGAGTGATGGCGTCTTCAGGGCACGCCCTGACACACAATCCACACGCTTCGCAGGCATCACCATTGACGAGCAACGCTTGTTGCCATCGGTGAGCGAAACCCTTGAGCTTGCTCTTGAAGGAAAGTCCGCTGCGCTGATCCTTTGGTAGCGTGTCGGCTTTGAAAACGGAAACCGGGCAGACCCGTACGCAATCGGCCTTGCCCTCACAACGACTCCTGTCGATGACGGGCCGGAACTTACCGGGTCGTTGTTTGCATTCGGGTTGTTGGGTCAAATCCACTTACTCCGTTGCGTCTACTTCGTCGGGTGGCTGGTTGCAGTCCGTATTTGATGAACCCTTGGGGAACAACTGCAGGATGACTGATTGACTGGCTTCGAGCGCGGCGATGCCGGCATCGGTCAACACATAGACGCCGCGTGTTTCGCGCTGGAACCAGCCGTAGACGTTCCCTCGGAGGATGGTCGCTGATCGTTCAACCCGGGTGGTCTGACGGACGTCCTTGACGCGAGATGCCCCGGCTTGTGCCAGATGAATTGCGCAGCGCAGCGCATCCTGTCGATAGGCCGTCATCAGCGGTTTGCCACGACTGCCGCCGGTGTTGGGATCACCCACGCGCTTGCGGAACTCGTTGAGCAAACCGTTCCGCCGCTTGGCGTTTTGTCGTGGCGCGTAAGGTACCGGGTCGGTCAGCACGTCAACGCTGCCGGAACTTGAGACGACCATGAGGCCTATGCCAATGCGTCGGCACAATTTTACGGCTTCGGCGGGAACCCCTCGCCTCGGACGTGGTACTGCAACGTACACCTGGTCGGTGATGCCAAGCCGGTCGACAGCCTGATAGAACAATTGCAGGTTCAATGCGGTCTTCAGCTCGACGATAAGCGGCGTTTCCTCGTCACGTACGGCGACAACATCGCACGATCTGATTTCCGCCTTCACGGTGAATCCCTGAGCTTCCAGAAAGGTCTTGATGGGCTGGTACAGTTCAGTCTCGGACATGGGTCAGCCGCGCACAGCCTCTCGCTTGAATAACCACTCGCGGTTGAACAGCAGCCACGCGATACCTCCCCACAACAAGAACATGAACACGCCTTCGGGAGCGATGTTGGCCAGTACCTTGTTGTTGATCACCACCATGCTGTTCTGGATCAGTGCCCAGGCGACGGCGTTGCCAACACCGTGCATCAGCACGGAGGTCCAGACGGAGCCACTCGCCTTGCGCAGTTGACCATAAACCAGAGCGGTGGTTATCACGCCGACAGCAAACAGCGGGAAAAATACTTCGTGGTCCAGGTCGGTGTAGTCGGTGGTGAGGATCAGTGGAATGTGCCAACTGGCCCAGACAACACCCACCAGCAGGTGCCGGGGCAAATCTGCAAATCCAGCCGCCGCCAGCCTCGGTTCCAGATAGCCCCGCCAGCCCAACTCTTCGCATGCAGCGAGGAGCAATCTAGGAATGAGTTGGGACAGCACGCCGAACAGGAGTGCAGGAACGAAGGCCGAGATATTGAGGCTGAGGGAGGTGACGCCTATCGCGCTTCCCAGCGCGAGCACGAGGCCAATTGAGACTGGATAGGCCAGCACGGCGAAGACGTACCAACGCCACTTTGATCGAAGATCCAGTCGCAGCCCCGCATCGTGCCAGCCGTCGCCGCCCAGCGATCGCAGCAGGACCATCATCAGGATCGGCCCCAGGATGAAAACCAGCCCGCCAGCTTCCTGGCCTGTATTGGTGATCAGTCCACCCGCCATTGCCAGCGACAACACGCCGATGACGAAGATCATGACGTTGCGACGAAGATGTCGTGGCTGATTCATGAGTTGATTGTTCCACCAGCCATTTTGTTGCGACAGGTTGGCAACCCGCCCGTACCACGACAAGTCGTCGTACCGGGACACAGCGAGGAAGTCCTTCTTGCTGATGTTCAAGCGATTTGATCAACGTTCTTCGCTCGGCAACAACTTCGTTCGTGGCTGCCTGTGAGCGAATCAGCGCCGACTATACCAAATCGCCGTGCAATGACCGGCTGAACCACAAAAACGTCAACAGGCAGAGTTTCTGAAGGCCGACAGGGAACGCAGGAGTTCATCGCGGCCGGGCGATACGAACAGACCTCAGGCGAACGCCTGCTCGTTGCTTCAAGGCAAGTCGATGCAACGATTTGCGGAGGTTAGGGAAGGTCTGAGTAAGCAGAGCTTCCCTAGGAGCCTGTCGGACTTGAGTGATCGTCGCGAGCCGAGTGGGAGAGCGAGGACAGTTTTTCACGATTTCGAGGCGCATAGTGGAACTATGCAACGAGAAATCGGGGAAAAATGGACCGCTCGTCCCACCGGCGCAGTAGATCAGTCTCAAGTCCGACAGGCTCCTAGTGGTGCATGGATGCACCACCATTTTCCCTGCGTGAAACGCTGGGAAAATGCGAGGAGCGCGACGCGCTCCGACGTGAACAAGTCGCAGGAGCGACTTGTTCAGAGGATCCTTAGCGCATCGGCGGAAACTCAGAGATAGTTGATGAGATGGGCCGTGAACGCGGCCGCTTCTCGGGCGGCAATAGGCCCCAGTCGCAGATAGTCGTCGTTGGGCGCTTCCTGGGCTGCGTTGCTGCCGCTGCGGACGATCAGGTAGGGTACCTGAAATGACTGACAGACCAGTGCCAGAGGCGCGGATTCCATCTCCATGATGTCGACGCCGAAGCGTTCACGCAGCGTGTCGATGCGGCGCTGGGTGACGCCGAAGAGATCTGACGAAGCTACCATGCCGAAGCGCTGCCTGGTCTGATACGTCTTGCCATCCGCTGTCACAGTGCGAACGGGGTAGCTCTTCATTGCCCGTTCGGCGAGCGCCAGTTGCGCTGGAGGTGGCGCAAACGCGTTCTCGACCTCGGCGCCGCCGATTGGCGAATTCATGGGCCGGTACACCATGTCGTCGCGGGTGAGGCTGCCATAGTCATGTTCGAGGGTCTGTGTGGCGACGATGACGTCACCGGTACGCAGATCAGCGTTGATTCGTGCGCCGGTGCCAGTCATGACCACCATTCGTGGTTTGAAATGCGTGATGAATAGAGTAGTGCTCATGGCCGTGAACGTCTTGCCGATGCCAGTGATCGCGATCACTACCGGCCTGCCATGCAAGGTGCCACGCCAGTATGGAATACCCCAGGCAAGACCTTCTTCGCGGGATTGCAATTGCTCGACCAGTGGCGGGACTTCCTGCGGAACCGCGCCGAGTATGAGGATCGTGTCGCTGGCCTTGTAGTGAGGAACTGCAAACGTTGGCTCAGCCAGAACCGGGAGTGCCAGGTACGAGAGCAGCGTCAACAGCGCCAGCCGAACCGCACTGCCGCCGATCTGCCTCGTTAACCCGTTGTAGCCGCTCACGATGCAACTGCTGCGTAGCGGGTATCAGAGTGCAGTGGCATATCGGG
>CAMDVY010000435.1 GCA_945878745.1 Klebsiella pneumoniae
GAACTCCTCAATCATCACATGGGTGCGATGACGCGTGTGGTGCAGGCGCATCGTGGTGTCATCAACCAGTTTGCCGGTGATGCCATCATGGCACTGTTCGGGGCGCCGAAGACCTATGGTGATGATGCGCAACGCGCCGTGCGGTGTGCGCTCGCCATGCTCGAAGAGCGGGATCGTATCAACATCGAAGTCGCCGAACCCATTCGAGTCGGCATCGGACTGGCTTCCGGCGTGATGGTGGCCGGATGCATCGGCGCCGAGAATCGCAACGACTATACCGTCGTGGGTGAACGGGTAAATCTGGCTGCTCGACTATGCAGCACCGCCAAAGCGGGTGAGGTGCTGGTGGATGACGCAACCCGTGACCGCATGGGACCTGCGTTTCCGTCAGAGCCGATGGCACCACTGACACTCAAGGGTTTTGCCGAGGCAATGCCGGCGTTTCGTGTACAGCGAGGGATTGCGTGAACGGAAAGACCAGCTGGTTTTCAACGCTGCGGTTGCTTTCCGCGATGAGTGCATTGAGCCTGTTGATCATCGCGCTGCCCATGGCCAACGCCGAAGGATGGCGAGAGATGCTCCTCCAGCCCCTATCGATCCAGTCAGACGATGGCGATCCGTGGGCACAATTGTCAGTACTTGCGGACCTCACAGCCTATGCCGCCGACGAACCTCCACCAGGCCTCCTCTTCGATGCGGACGGCTCATTCCTTCAACCGCGCATTGGCTTCCTTCTGGATGCCGGTGTCGGTCCGCGACTGACTGGACATCTTCAACTGCAGGTCGATCGCGGATTTGATCCTGGCCACAAACACGGGGGTGATGTCCGCCTCGACGAATACTATGTGCAAGTCAGCATGATCGATGCAGCCCGTGTGCAACTGCGTGTCGGCAAGTTTGTGACGGCGTTTGGTGGTTGGGTAAGTCGACATCGATCCAGCGATAATCCCCTCATTTCGGCGCCGGTGCCGTACGAAGACATGACGACGATTACCGACCAGGTGGTACCTGGAGGTGTTGGCGGCTTTGTCAATCGCCGCAACATCCCGGAGATCAAGCGCAGCTGGGTGCCCGTCGTGTGGGGGCCATCGTATGCAACCGGCGTGTCGATGAGCGGGGGTCTGGGCGATGTCGACGTGGTGGTCGAGGTGAAGAATGCGTCCGTCTCCTCGCGACCTGAGGCCTGGGATGCAGTAGAGAAGGGATTCAACACCGATCCTACGTATACCGGTCGCATTGCCTGGCACCCGATGCCGGAGTGGACGCTGGGCCTTTCCCACAGTCGTGGCCCGTACCTGCAGGACACCGCCCGTCGATTGGTGCCTCTTGACAAGAGCGTGAACGACTTTGACCAGACCACGACGGCGGTGGACCTCACGTTTGAACGGCGGCAATTACAGCTCTGGGCGGAAATCATGCACAGCACCTTTGACGTGCCACGAGTAGGCGATGCAGAGTTGTTGACCGGCTTTGTCGAGGTGCGATACAAGGTTGCACCACGCTGGTGGCTGGCCGGACGCTGGAATCGCTCGATTTTCGACGAAGTCAGGAATGCGACGCGCAGCTGGGATCGCCACCTGACGCGAATCGATGTCGGGGTGGGATTCCGGCAGGATGCCAACCTGCAATTCAAGCTGGAGTACAACCGTGGCCAACAATCGGGTGGCAATATCAATGGGCGTGATCAGGTGGCTCTGCAGGCCGTGTTTGCGTTTTGAAATACCGGGCTGAATTTGATGAGCTCTGCGCACCATCCGTTTCAAACACTGCCGATTATTGCTGCGGGATCGGAAAGTGCTCCTGATGGTTCAAACGTTCGGCCTTTGCTGCGATTTCCGTCCGGTAGCATGGCGCACTTCGAATTCTCGGCCGGGCAGGTTTCCCATCCTGTGCGACATCCGGAATGTGATGAGCTGTGGTATGTGATCGACGGCGGTGGTGAGATGTGGCGCCAGCAGGACGAGTCGTCCTCCGTCGAACCACTCGCACCGGGTACCTGTGTCAGCATTCCACGCAACACTGCGTTCCAGTGTCGGGCCGGCAGTGGGGGAATGACCGTCATTGCAGTGACGCTGCCGGCGTGGTCGGGTGATACAAACGCCGTGGCGGCGGTGGGACCATGGAAGCCCCGTCCGCTTTAATTGTTGGTTTGTTGTAGCGTTCTAAGCATACTCAGTTCAACAGTTCACAACTCGATTACCGGGAGAAACATATGGTGTTGACGATACTGGCCGTAATGGTTGCCCTGTTGCAATTCGTCTATTTTGGTATCGAAGTGGGACGAGCGCGTGGCCGTTTCGGAGTTCAGGCGCCGGCCATTTCCGGGCATCCGGAGTTTGAGCGCTATTTCCGAGTGCACATGAACACGCTCGAACAGCTTGCAGTGCTGGTACCTTCGTCGATCGCCTTTGCGCATTTGGTGAGCGATTTGTGGGCGGCGGCGTTGGTCGCGGTCTACATCGTTGGCCGGTTCATTTATTTCCGAAGTTACGTATCGGATCCGTCCAAGCGGGGGCTTGGTTTCATGCTGTCCGCCTTTCCAGCCTGGGTCATGGTGCTTGGTGCAATCATCGCCGCGGTGATGACGCTGCTCTAGAAACCCGAAACCCACCCGTATGGCCGCTCAGAGCGCCATGCCCGAACCACTCGCCGGCATCCGTGTGATCGAGATGACCCTGGCCATCCAGGGTCCGGCGGCGGGTGTTTACCTGGTTGACATGGGCGCCGACGTGATCAAGGTTGAACCGCCATTGGGCGATCCGAATCGCCTTGGCCGAGGTGTCGACAATGATCTGCCCATGGGGACGATGAGCGCACAATTCGTGGCGTGCAATCGTGGCAAGCGCTCGGTCTGTATGGATCTCACCACGGACCTGGCACGGCAGGCACTGCATGCCCTGCTGGCGACGGCTGATGTTTTCCTCACCAACTACCGGCAACTGGCGCTGGACAAGCTTGGCCTCGACGAAAAAACCCTGAAAGCGCTTTATCCCGATCTGATCTACGCATCGGTCAACGGGTTCGGACCTCTGGGTCCCGATGCCGACAAGGCCATGCTCGACGGCGCAGCTGTCGCACGAGGTGGCCTTGCAGGCATGACAGGTTACGCCGATCGCACACCGGTGTTACCTGCAGCGGCGATTGGCGATCACGCAGGTGCCATGCAACTGGCGCTTGGCGTGATGACAGCATTGCTGGTGCGCGAACGACAAGGCATCGCACAGCGAGTGCAGACCAGCGCACTGGGTGCGCAGCTATGGCTGCAGCAGTGGGAGATCACGCATGCGAGCATGACTGGCGCCAGGCTGACCCGCGCCGGCCCGCACCATCCAAACATACATGGGCCGTATGGCATTTATCAGACTTCAGACGGTGGCGCGATCATGATTGCGCAAACCATGCAGGAAGAAGCCTGGGATGCCTTCTGCATTTTTGCAGAAGTGCCAGAACTCTCGGTTGACCCGCGCTGGATGACACCCGGCAAACGACTGGGCCAGGGGGCAACCCACGAAGATTCTTCTGAAGTCCGTGCTTCGCTGCGTGCGGCCTTCATTAGCAAGACGACCGCAGAATGGGAGGTTTTCC
>CAMDVY010000436.1 GCA_945878745.1 Klebsiella pneumoniae
CAAAACGGCCGTGGCTTCACAAACACCGAACGTTACTACGCGAGTTGAGGAAAGAATCATGGTCATCGAAAGCGAGCTTCTTACGGAAACGGCAGTCGTTGACGACATCTGTCCCGCTGGTGAACCCTGGATGCGAGTGATCGAACGAGGACAAGTCTTCCGGATCGTCGATCTCGAAGGGAATCAGTCGGTGGACACGTTGTTTTACAACGCTGATGATCCGGAGGAACGGTACAGTGCCGTAGGGACCATCGCACGTCAGCGCAATCTGTACCTGACTGGCGGCTCAGTACTCTACTCGGGGGAAGGACGCCCGATGCTCACCATCGTAGCCGACACCTGCGGACGGCACGATACGTTGGGGGGCGCTTGTTCAACCGAGAGCAATACCGTGCGTTACGCGCTGGATAAACGCCACATGCACGCCTGTCGTGACAGTTTCATGCACGCGCTGGTGAACTGCGGCTGTGCGCTGGAACGTCACATGAGCAAACGGGACATCACCGCAAACGTCAACTTTTTCATGAATGTCCCGGTGACACCGGAAGGTCGACTCACCTTCGAAGACGGTATTTCCGCTCCAGGCAAGTACGTCGAAATGCGCGCCGAAATGAATATCGTGGTACTCATCTCCAATTGCCCGCAACTCAACAATCCTTGTAACGCCTACAACCCGACGCCAGTTCGATTGCTCGTTTGGGATATCAGCTAACACAGACCACGGTCATGGACGGCCATGACCGAACCAGTACCTGGCAGGACGGCCTGCAACGGAATATCAATGTTCACCAAAGTATTGATTGCCAATCGAGGCGAAATTGCCTGCCGAATCATCCGTACCTTGCGCCGCATGGGCGTCGGGACGGTGGCTGTGTACTCAGAGGCTGATGCTGGCGCGCGCCATGTGCTGGAAGCAGACGAAGCGATCTTGATCGGGCCTTCACCGGCAGCAAAAAGCTATCTCGACGCAGGGCGAATACTGGCTGCGGCAACGGAGTCTGGTGCACAGGCCATTCACCCAGGCTACGGTTTTCTTTCTGAAAATCCGGATTTTGTTGATGCCTGTTCGGTGGCGGACATCATCTTCATCGGTCCGACGGCTGACCAGATGCGCAGCTTTGGGCTCAAGCACACGGCGCGTGAACTGGCTGAACACCATGGGGTTCCACTGCTGCCTGGCAGCGCGCTGCTTGCCAACGTGGACGGCGCACTCGTCGAGGCCGAGCGCATCGGCTATCCGGTGATGTTGAAAAGTACCGCCGGCGGCGGGGGCATTGGCATGCAGTTGATCTGGCGTGCCGACCAGATGAGTGGCGCCTTCGATGCCGTGCAACGACTCGCGAAAGCCAACTTCAACGCAAGCGACGTCTATCTCGAGAAGTACGTTCAATCAGCGCGACATATCGAGGTACAGATCTTCGGTGATGGTCATGGCGAGGTCATCTCGCTGGGAGAAAGGGATTGTTCAGTACAGCGTCGAAACCAGAAAGTCATCGAAGAAACGCCTGCGCCCAATCTTTCGCAGACCACCCGTCTGAGCCTTTGGGCACATGCAGAAAAACTGGGTCGAGCCATCAACTATCGCTCTGCAGGCACTGTCGAATTTGTCTATGACGATGACGCCGACCGGTACTATTTTCTTGAGGTGAATACGCGCCTTCAGGTGGAACACGGCGTTACGGAAATGGTCAGTGGGGTGGATCTGGTTGAGTGGATGGTTCGTCTGGCTGCCAGCGAAACTTTGCCGCTCGGTCAGTATCAGCACACTCCCCGCGGACACGCCATCCAGGCAAGAGTCTATGCAGAAGATCCTAACAAGAACTTTCAGCCGTGCAGTGGCGTCCTCACGGAAGTGTCCTTTGAATCTTCCTTGGCAACAGGCATGCGCGTGGATACCTGGGTAGAGAGTGGCAGCGAGATACCACCGTTCTACGACCCACTGGTCGCCAAGCTGCTGGTACATGGTGATGATCGCGCCTCTGCGGTCGAAAAGCTGCGGGTGGGTCTGGCTGGTACCCGCTTGTCGGGGATCGAAACCAATCTTGAGTATCTGCGTCAGATCATGGCCGACTCGGTGTTTCCGGACGGCCGACAACAGACTCGCTACCTGAGCAATTTCACTTACCGTCCAGCCACTATCGACGTCATTGAACCCGGCGTGCAGAGCACGATCCAGGACTACCCGGGACGATTGGGATACTGGTCTGTAGGCGTGCCGCCTTCCGGCCCCATGGATCACCTGGCCTTCCGGTATGCCAATCGACTGGCTGGCAATGACGAAGGCGTCGCGGCACTCGAACTGACCCTGGTCGGCCCGACCCTCAAGTTCAACGTAGCTGCAGTGATTGCGTTGACCGGCGCAAACATGCAGGCGGACCTGGATGGCCAACCGCTGTCGATGTGGCAATCCTGTTCAGTGCAGGTTGGTAGCGTACTCAAACTGGGCAGTATTCCAGGCGCGGGTTGCCGCACTTACCTCGCAGTCCGGGGAGGCTTCGATGTGCCAGACTACCTGGGCAGCAAGTCTACGTTCACGCTTGGACAATTTGGCGGGCATGGCGGACGACCACTGCGGGGTGGTGATGTGCTGCACCTCCTGACACATGAGTCGTTCGATGATCCACTCAACCGTCTTCCCGCAGAATTGGTACCCGAGTTCAGTCATGCCTGGCATGTCGGCGTGTTGTATGGACCACACGGTGCACCGGACTTTTTTACCGATTCCGACATCGCCACCTTCTTCCAGAGCGATTGGGAAGTTCACTACAACTCGAGTCGAACGGGCGTGCGTTTGTTAGGCCCAAAGCCGGAGTGGGCCAGGCGCGATGGTGGAGAGGCTGGTCTGCATCCATCGAACATACACGACAACGCCTACGCGATCGGCACCGTCGATTTCACGGGTGACATGCCCGTCATCCTTGGTCCGGACGGTCCAAGCCTCGGCGGTTTTGTGTGCCCCGCCACCATCGTTCAGGCCGAACTGTGGAAGCTGGGACAGTTCAAGCCAGCTGATACCGTGCGATTCCAGCGTTTGACGCAGGTGGAGGCTGGACAACTGGAACGCCGCCAGGACGCCGAAGTGGTCAGCATGAAACTGCAACCCCATGCAAAAGCGCCGGACATCAAGGCGCGATCGCGCTCTCCAGTGCACACTGCAGACAGTCCGGTGTTGTCGAGCATTGCTGCGCAGGGTTCGCAAATTGCGGTCATGTACCGGCAGGCTGGAGACCGCAACCTGCTGATCGAGTACGGACCTCAGGTGCTCGATCTCAACCTGCGTCTGCGTATTCACGCACTGATGTCATGGCTGCAAGAGCAAACCATCGATGGGATCATCGACCTGACACCGGGGATCCGTTCTTTGCAGGTTCACTACAACAGCCAACAACTGCCGCTGCGCAAGCTTCTGGATGTCCTGCACACCGCCGAGCGACATCTGCCGGATGTGAATACGATGGAAGTTCCCACGCGCATCGTCCATCTGCCTTTGTCCTGGGATGATGCAGCCACACAGTTGGCCGTAGAAAAGTACATGCAATCCGTTCGCCGGGATGCCCCATGGTGCCCCAGCAACATCGAGTTC
>CAMDVY010000437.1 GCA_945878745.1 Klebsiella pneumoniae
CGTCCGAGCTCTGAACAGCGCCGCTTTGGTGTGTTGCCCGTGGCGATCGATATCGAAGGCTTCGTCGAAAACGACCAACCCATCGCGTCTGCGGCGGGTACGCCGGGACCAGCCCAGGAGCAGTTGTTCGAGGGTGATCTGAATCTCGACGATGACACGCCTGCGAGACAGGGTCGGTATGCGTCGGCCTGGCCGTTGTTTGACCAGTCGAATCGGTTGCTGGTCAGCTGGAGCCAATGTCGACTGCGTGATACCCGTTCGCCAGCTGACAATCCGATTATTCAGCCGTGCACCGACGTTTTGCTGGCCGATGCGAATTTCGTCGAAGCCGATCCACTTTACGGTGTATGGATGCATGAGCTGGATGACGACACGGCTTTGCCGATTGTGCAGGGTGTGAATGGATTCGTATACCAGGATGCGGTGGTCATGGAGTCCAGGGCACCAGCAGCAGTGATTCTCGATGGCGTTGCTGGTGGCGATCTCGATAGTGATCTGGTTTCGGAAAGCGTGGGTGTCGTGCACATACGCAGTGTGTATGACTTCGCCGGCACCAGTGCGGTCAATCTGGACGTTGTTGCCGATCCGCAGCGAACCCTCGCAGCCGCCCGACCGGCACGATTCGTGCGAATCGTCAAAGCCGTGTCCATGCCGGATGATGACCTCGTTGATCTGCCAGGCACGGCGTTTGGGGCTTCAAGTGCTCAACTGATGCGTGAAGTGCTGGGCTATACACCGGTTGAACCGGATGGGTCCGTTCGTGTCAAGGTGCCGGCCAACACGGCGTTCTGGGTGGACGTGCTGGATGGTAACGGTCGCCGCGTGACGGCTCGTCACAACAACTGGATGCAGGTGCGGCCTGGTGAAGAGCTTGAGTGCAATGGTTGCCACACGCCGCAGAGCGAGTTGCCCCATGGCCGGCCAGATGCGGAGGCCGCCTCGGCCAATGACGGTGCCAACGCAACCGGATCACCGTTCCCCAATACCGTACCTACGCTCTTTGCCGATGCGGGTGAAACCATGGCCCAAACATGGGCGCGCGTGATGGGTACCCGAGATCCCACAGTCGACATTCGTTACGCCGACGTCTGGACTGACCCTAACGTCCGCGCACCAGATGTGACCTTTGCCTGGAACTATGCCGATTTGCGAACACCGGCCCCGGTCGATGCGGGCTGTGCAACCAACTGGCAGGCGAATTGTCGGATCGTCGTCAACTTCCCGACGCATATCCATCCGTTGTGGGCCGTGGACCGACGGGTTTTTGACGTCACGGGTGTGACGCTGGTCGAGGACAACACCTGCACGTCGTGTCATAACGTGGTCGACGCTAACGGCATGGCTATGGTGCCGGCGGCGCAGCTTGATTTGAGCGATGGACCATCGGCCGACGAGGGTGATCACCTGAAGAGCTATCGTGAGCTACTCTTCAATGACAACGAACAGGAAGTCGTGAATGGTGCTGTGCAGGATCGACTGGTACAAGCGCGGGACGCACAAGGCAATCTGCGGTTTCAGCGTGACGGCCAGGGCAATCTGATTCTGGACAGCAATGGCAACGCAATACCGATTCTGGTGACGGTAAACGTTGCGCCGGTACTGAGTGTTGCAGGTGCCAACGCCAGCCCAAGGTTCTTCGGTCGGTTCGCAGCAGGTGGAACGCACGCAGGCCGATTGACTGGTGCTGAGCTCAAGCTGATCAGCGAATGGAACGATGTGGGTGGCCAGTACTACAACAACCCGTTCGACGTGCCGCAATAACAGGCTCGCGATCGATGAGGAAAGGACTGATCTCGATGATGGGTAGTTGCCGAACGTTGCTGTGGATTGCAGGCACGATGCTGCTGGGATTCAGCGCGTCCGTTCATGCCTGGCTTGAAGACTACACCCCGGAAGTGAAGGTCAGCGATCCCTATTTGAACATGCACACCGGACCTGGACGAGGTTACCCGGTGTTCTACGTGGCAGGCCAGGGAGAATCGGTGACGATTCTCAAACGAAAAACCGATTGGTACAAGGTTCGCAGCGAGCGTGGCAAGGAAGGTTGGGTGCCATTGTCGCAGATGCGTCACACACTCGATCTGGATGGCGATCAAATCGATTGGAAAAAAGCGGATCGAAGCCAGTTCGTCAATCGGCGCTGGGAGTTCGGTTTTGCAGGCGGTGATCTGGATGGCGCGAGATTGTTGAGCGGCTATATCGGTTATTCGCTGACCCCCAACGTCATGCTGCAGGTTGAAGCCGACAAGATCCTCGGCGACTTCTCCGACGGGGAACTTGCCACAGCCAGCATTGTCATGACGCCGTTCCCCGATTGGTGGGTCTCTCCATTTTTTACGGTGGGCACAGGCGTGATCCACGTCAAACCCCACAGCACGGTGGTGCGATCAGAAGACCGTACCGACGAAGTCGCTCATGCCGGACTCGGCGCGAATATCTATCTCACAGACCGGTTCGTCATGCGGGTGGAATACCGACGCCACACCGTACTCACGAGTCGCAATGACAATGAAGAGGTTGATCAATGGAAAGCAGGATTCAGCGTATTTTTCTGAACAGGTCCGTCAGCATCATGGATCGTGGTCGCACACGCAGCACGCTGGCTGCGTTGTCGCTCTTGTCATTAGTGTTGCTTGGCAGTGTTCCAAACGTTCAGGCGAAAGACGAAGCGGATGTCGAGCCATTGCCGATCCGCGAAGTCGAAAGGCGTGATATCGACGTTGACCAGATCGATGATGAGAACTTTGAAGTCGGCGTGTATGCCGGGTTGCTGGATGTCGAGGATTTTGGCAGTCATGCGTCCACCGGCATCAGAGCCGCTTATCACATCACCGAAGACTTCTTCGTTGAAGGTACCTACGGTAAGTCCAAACTCGGTCAGACGAGTTTCGAAAGGCTCAGCGGCGGTGCACGACTGCTCACCAACAAGGAGCGGGACCTGACCTACTACAACGCTGCCATCGGCTGGAACGTGCTGCCTGGCGAATCGTTCATCGGCAGTCGACTGGCGTTCAAGAGTTCCCTCTACCTGCTGGTTGGAGCTGGCGCGACTAAATTCGGCGGTGATGATGTTTTTACCATCAACGCCGGAGTGGGCTATCGCCTGGTCATGCTCGACTGGCTGGCCTTGCATGTCACCGCACGCGATCACATGTGGGAGTCGGATCTGCTGGGTGAGTCTGACAACAAACACAACATTGAAGTCACCGGTGGCGTGACGGTGTTTTTCTGATGGGTACCATAAGCGTGCTGCGTAAAATATCGGGGTGTACGTTGTTGTGCCTGCTGATCGCTGGCTGTGGAACCATTGAACCCTGGGTAAGCCCTTTTGAACGCAACAATCTGGCAGACCCGATCATGAGCTTTAGTCGCGCGCCCGTGTCTGAAGGCTATCTGCACCACGTCTATCAGGCACGTGAAGGGGCTCGTGGCGCTGAGGGTGGGTCTGGAGGAGGTTGCGGATGCAACTGATGTCATTGATTCGAAGCGTCGCATTGATTGGTTCGCTGGTAATGCCGGTAGCAACACTGGCTGCGGTTCTGCCTGAGGATCGTGCGGACGTGATGTACCACGGAT